>JBAUUA010001169.1:0-5969 GCA_049582465.1 Bradyrhizobium sp.
GCGGTGCTAAAGTGAGGCGCCGGCCGGGACCACCCCTCAGCCATGACGGAACACGAATGCAGGCCCTCTTCATCGGACAGACCTATATCGACGTTACCTTCATTACCGACCATATGCCGACCGGCGACGAGAAGCATGTCGCCTCCGCCTACGCGGTCTCGTTCGGCGGCAATGCGGTCACGGCGGCATTTTGCTGCGCCAAGCTCGGCATCGTGCCGGATCTGATCGCCACCGTGGCCAATGACTGGCTGGGTCGGATGTTTCAGGACATGAGCGCGAAATACGGAATCTCGATCCATCCGCGCAAGGTCAATTCGTCGTCGCTGTCCTTCATCATGCCCAAGGACGGCAAGCGGGCGATCGTGCGTTGCCGCGACGACGAGCACATCCACCCCTTCCCGCTGCTCAACCTCGGCGGCTGCCGCGCGCTGCATGTCGACGGCCACCAGCCCGATGCCGCGATCCATTATGCCAGGCTGTGTCGCGAGGCCGGCATCCTGACCTCGCTCGATGGCGGCGGCCTGCGCACCAACACCCACGAGCTATTGGAATTCATCGACGTCGCCATCGTCGCCGAGCGGCTGTGCGAGCAGATGGACCTGACGACGGAAAAGATGCTGGACTATCTCAAGAGCCGGGGTTGCCGGGTCGGCGGCGTCACCATGGGCGAGCGCGGCCTGCTCTGGTACGATGAGGCCGGCAAGACCCACACGCTTCCCGCGCTGCCGATCTCGCGCGAGCGCGTCCTCGACACCAACGGCGCCGGCGACGTATTTCATGGCGCCTATGTCTATTCCTACCTCTCCAGTCCCGGCAAAAGCTGGCAAGACCATTTCGAGTTCGCGCGCGCGGCCTCGACCTACAAGATCCAGCGGCTCGGCAATGAGGCGGGTTTGCCGACGCTTGCCGACATCGAGGCGGTCAGGCGGGAATTTCAGATCGGGCGCAAGAAGGAATTTTGGGATTAGGCTTTGGGATTAGGTATGGGCCACGTCTTTGTTGCCGGAAGTATCAACATAGATGTAGTGGCGACCGCCGAGCGGCATCCCCGCATCGGCGAAACCGTCGCCGGCGAGACGCTGCATTACTTTCCCGGCGGCAAAGGCGCCAACCAGGCGGTCGCCGCCGCGAAATTGGGCGCGCAGGTCGCGCTGATCGGCCGGCTCGGCCGGGATGCATTCGGCGATGAGCTTAAGGCGTTTCTCGCCGCTCAGGGAATCGATCTGAGCTTCGTACGGCAAACCGCTGAAACCCATAGCGGAACGGCGCTGATCACGGTCGCCAATGCCGACAACACCATTGTCGTCGTTCCCGGGGCCAATGCCCTTGTCGGCGCCGAGGATGTGGAAGCGCCGTTGCTGGCCAAAGGCGACATCGCGGTCAGCCAGTTCGAAATCCCGCTGCCCACAATTGCTGCCTTCTTCGCGCGCGCCCGTGCGGCCGGCGCGACCACGATCCTCAACCCGGCGCCCGCGATGGCGTTTGGGCGAGAGTTGCACGACCTCGTCGACATCCTGATTCTCAACGAAACCGAGCTCGGCTTGCTGGCGAAGATCGAACTCCACGACACCGACGATGAGGCGCGGTTCATTGAGGCGGCCCGATCATTGCCATCAGCCAAGGACAAGATCATCTGCGTGACATTGGGCAGACGCGGCGTGCTCGCGCTTGTCCACGGCAAGCCGCTGGTCATTGCGGGCCGCGCCGTCAACGCCGTCGATACTACCGGCGCCGGCGATTGCTTCGTCGGCGCGGTCGCGGCCCAACTGGCGGCGGGCAAATCCATCCATGATGCAGTTCACTACGCCAATGCGGCTGCGTCGATCTGCGTGCAACGGATGGGTGGAGCGCCGTCGATGCCGACGGCGGAAGAAGTCAGGGCGGTCCTCTCCACGAGTCGTCCCGGCGAACGCCGGGACCCATAACCACCGATGTCGGTTGTCGGAAAGTTATCTGACCCCAGCGCCAAATCGCTACGGCACGGCGCATGGGTCCCGGTTTTCGCCGGGACGACGATGAAGCTAAACCGAATTATTTCACCGCCGCCTTCAGATCGAAGCCGAGATCCGCCGCCTGTTCCGGTGTGATCGACCGGTCCATGCCGAGAACCTTGCGTCCGAACACGTGGTCGGCAGCGCGATTGACCGACTCGATGCCGACGAGCTGGCCGGCCTTGTAGCAGAAGGCCGAGAACGATCGCGCGGCGCGGTCGCCGCGCACCACGACGCGATCGTAGCCGGTGGTCAACCCCGCGATCTGCAGCTTGTCGTCGCCCTGATCACTCCAGAACCAGGGCCGGCCGTCATAGGGTTTGGCATCGCCGGTCAGCCGCGCGGCGACGCAGCGCGCGTGATCGGTGGCGTTCTGCACCGACTCCAGCCGCAGCGACCCGCCGAAGCGCGGGCTTGCGAACAACGCGCAGTCGCCGATCGCCGAAATGTTGGGATCGGCTGTCAGCAAATGCTGGTCGACGATGATTCCGGCGGCAACCGGCAGGCCGGCCTCCGCCGCCAGTTCGACATTCGGCAGCACGCCGACGCCGACGACAACAAGGTCCGCCGGAATATGGCGGCCGTCGCTGAGGCTGACGCCGGTGACATTGGTGCCATCGCTCTCGATGCTGGTGGCCTGCACGCCGAGATGGAGGCGAATCCCCGCCGCGGTGTGCCGCTCCTGGAAATAATCGGAGATTTCCGCCGTCACCGCGCGCGCCATGACGCGCGTGCCGAGTTCGAGCACGTCGACCTCGAGGCCCTTGAGACGCGCGGTGGCGGCGAATTCCAGCCCGATGAACCCGGCCCCGATCACCACCACGTGCCGGGCCGTGGCGATCCGCAGCCGCAGCGCCTCGCTCTCGTCAAGCGTCCGCAAATAGCGCACATCGGGCAGATTGGCGTTGGGAATGTCGAGCAGGCGGTTGCGCGCGCCGGTGGCCAGCACCAGGTGGCCGTAATCGAGAAAAGCCCCCGACTCCAGCACGACCCGCCGTGCGGCGCGATCGATGAAGGCGGCACGATCGCCGGTCAGCTCGATGTTCTGGTCGCGATAGAACTTCTCGGGGCGGAACATCAGGCTGTCGGGGCGGCCTTCGCCCTTCAGATAGGCCTTGGACAAAGGCGGCCGCTGGTACGGCAGATGCGCCTCGTCGTTGATCAGGCAGATGCGTTCGCCAAAACCGTGCTGGCGCAACGAGGCCGCGAGCTGGAAACCCGCGTGGCCCGCGCCCGCGATCAGAACTGTTCCTTGTGTCATGATGTCAGATTGCCTCGACGCGAAGCGGCAGGGTATCGAAACCGCGTAGCGTGTTGTTGAGCCGCAATTTTGGTTCGCCGGCCAGTTCGAACGATGCAACCCGCCTCGTAAGCGCTCCCAGGATCGCCTCGCTCTCGAGCCGGGCGATGGCCTGCCCGACGCAGCCGTGAATGCCGGTACCGAAGGTCATGTGCCCGGTGGCGCGGCGCGTGACGTCGAACGTATCGGGCTTGTCCCAGCGGCGCGGGTCGCGGTTGGCGGCGGCCAGAAACAGCAGCACCTTTTCGCCATCGCCCATCCGCACGCCTCCTACTTCGACATTCCTGGTGGTGGTCCGGAAAAACGTCTGCACCGGCGCCTCGAAGCGCAGTACTTCTTCGAACGCGCCGCGGATCAGCTTGGGGTTTTCGCGAAGAATGGCCCACTGCTCCGGATGACGGGCAAAGCAATACAGCGCGTTGCCGAGCCCGTAGACCGTGGTATCGATACCCGCCGACAGGAACGAGCGCACCAGCATGCCGGCCTCGGCCTCGCTAAGTTCGCCGGAATCGACAGCTTCAAAAATCTGCATTCCCAATCCGTCTGGCGCCAGCGCAGCACGGCTGCATTTCGACATGATCCAGTCGCGAACCGGACCGGCATTGGCCATTGCAGCTTCGAACAGGTCGTTGCGGGGGCCGAACGAGTTGAACACCATGCTGCCGTAAGGCAGCAGATTCTCGCGGCCGTCCTCGGAAAGGCCCACCGCGTCGGGAAATACCTTCAGCGGATAGGCTTCGGCGAGATCGGCGATGCCGTCGAACTCGCCTTGTCCGACCAGGCGGGCGATCAGCAATTCCGCCTCGCGCTCGAAAGTCTCGCGCAGGCTGTTGATCGCCGCGGGCGACATGATCCGGGTCAGCACGGCGCGGGTCCGGGTGTGCAGCGGCGGATCGGCCTCCAGGATGATGCTCGGCGGGCGCCAGGGCGGCTCTTTGCGGAAATCGCTCAAGCCGACGCCGGCCGACGAACAATAGGTCTGCCAGTCGGTCAGCGCGTCGCGTACTTCCTGATGCCTGGCCATCGTCCAGATCCCGTATTGCTCGAGCCACACCACCGGACCGGTCTCGCGCAGGCTCTCATGATGCGGGTAGGGATCGCGCAGAAACGCATGCGAAAACGGATCGATGGCGGAAACCGGACGATCGACGGTCGTATCCATGTTCACCACTCCCGTTTCGCTCCCGGTGCTGCATTGCAGCCAACGATTTGACCGCATTTTGCAGACTTGGCGGGGATTGTCACCTCTTGCCTTCTGCTATTTAAATGCCGGCGACCCCCTCGCCCCAAAGGCCTTTGCCATGCCGACGTCCGCCCCCGTGACCTCCCTTCCCGACGATCCGGCGCTGCTGCGGATCGATGGCCCGATCGCCACGATCACGCTCAATCGGCCGGCCGCCTTCAACTCGATCGACCTTTCGATCGCCAGGAAGCTGGAGCAGCTCGGCGCCGCAGTCGAGGCCTCCCACGAGATCCGGGTGCTGGTGATCGAGGGCGAAGGCCGCGCCTTCAGCGCCGGCGGCGATCTGCAGACCATCGGCGCCGCCGCTGAGGCCGACACCATCGCTCCCGTGGTCGGCGAACTGCTCAAGCACTATCACGCCTTCATCGAGACCGTGCGGCGGATGCCCAAGATCGTGCTGTCGAGCGTGCACGGCTCCGCGGCCGGCGCCGGCATGGGGCTGGCCTTCGTCGCCGATCTCTGCATCGCCGCCGATAACGCCCGCTTCACGCCGGCCTACGCCAAGATCGGCGTGTCGCCAGACGGCGGCAGCACCGTCGGCATGGTCGGTACCGTCGGGGTTCGGCGCGCATTACAGATATTTCTGGCCGAGGACAGTTTTTCGGCGCAGCAGGCTTATGACTGGGGCCTGGTCGCCAAGGTCGTGCCGGCGGTCGAACTGAAGGCCGCGACCAGGCAATTCGCCGAACGGCTGGCGCAGAATCCGCCGGCCGCCATCGCCGGCACCAAGTCGCTGGTGTACCAGGCCGCGGTCACCTCGACCCGGCAGCAACTCGACGCCGAAGAAGAAAAGATCATCTACGCCATGCATACCGACGAGTTTCGCGTCGCGGTGAAGAAATTCACGAGCAAGGCGAAGTAGCCCCGAGATTCCCCACGAGTCGTCCCCGCGTTCGGGGACGACGTTAGTTGTTGTGGCCGCCAGCGCCCTCATTTCGGGCAGATGTACCCCGTCCCCGCCGGCGACTTGAAGCAGCCGACCGATTCCGGGATCACGTGTTTCGGCAGCCACAGCACCACGCTCGGAAAATAGATGGTGAAGACGATGGTCACCAGGAACACGACATAGATCGGCAGCGCGGCGCGCAGCGCCTTGCCGAAACTGACACCGACGAATTTCGACGCCATCAACAGCACCAGCCCGTAGGGCGGCGTGATCAGGCCGAACGCCAGGGTAGCGATCAGCACCACGCCCATGTGCACGCCGTTGATGTCACCGGCCTGGGTCAGCGCATTCACCAGCGGCATGAAGATGATGATGGTCGGCACCGGCTCGATGAAATCGCCGACCACGGTGAACAGCAGCACCAAAAGCAGCATCATGTAATGCGGGTCGTTGCCGGCGATCGAGGTGATCCAGTCGGCGATCACGATGGCCCCTCGCAGGTAGGCCAGCATCCAGCCGAACGCGTTGGCGGCGCCGATGGTGATCAGC
>JBAUUA010001170.1:0-1727 GCA_049582465.1 Bradyrhizobium sp.
TCTTAGAGCGGCCCGCTGGACACGCTTTCTCCTAGCCCCGGAACGGTCCGCGAGCACATTGACCGTCGACTTGCAGCTGTGCTGGCGCCGGATGTCGCTGCAGCCGAGTGAAGCCGCCACTGCCGCAGATAGGACTTGACACTCGGCGGACTTCATCACGATTTTCGATACACGCGGTTCTCAAAACAGCTTGATCAATTCGACGTCGTCCTGCAAATGCTCCGGTGGCCCGTCGTAGATCTTGCGGCCGGCCTTCAGAACCGCCACCCGGTTGGCGATAGGCAGGCTGTAGTGAACGTTCTGCTCCACCATCAGGATGGAGGTGCCGAAGCTCCGGTTGATCTCGGCAATGCTCTGCATCACCCGGTCGACCAGATTGGGCGCCAGTCCGATGGACGGCTCGTCCAGTATGACCACGCGCGGCTCGTGCATGAGCGCCATGCCGATGGCCAGCATCTGCTGCTGGCCGCCGGAGAGCGTGCCGCCGATCTGCTGCTGGCGCTCGCCCAGGATCGGAAATAGCTGAAAGATGTTCTGCATGCGTGCCGGCAACCTGGCCTTATCGGCCATGATGAAGCCGCCGAGTTCCAGATTGTCGCGCACACTCAAAGTCCGGAAGATGCCGTGGCCCTGCGGCACGAAGGCGATGCCCTCGGCCACATTGTCGCCAGGCGAGCGGCCGGCGATCGGCTTGCCGTCATACGTCACTTCGCCGGCGGTCGGCTTCAGCAGGCCGAAGATGGCGCGCATGAGTGTGGTCTTACCGGCGCCGTTATGGCCCAGCACCAGCAGGATTTCGCCGCGGCCGAGCACCAGATCGATGCCATGGACGATCTGCTTCTTGCCGTAGCCGGCGGCGAGGCTGCGCACTTCCAGGATGGCGGCGCTCATTTGAAATACCGCGATGCCAGGGCCGGATCGTTCATCAATTGACTGGGGGTACCGATGGCCATGGAATGGCCCTCGTCGAGGAAATAGACCACGTCGCACAACTCCTTGATGACGTCGAGATTATGCTCGATGATGCAGATCGTCTTGCCGTCGTCGGCTAGCTTGCGCACGATCGGAAAAATTTCCGCCAGGGTACTGCGGTCCAGGCCGGACAAAGGCTCGTCGAATAGGAATACCTCAGCGCCGGTGGCGAGCAGCCGGGCGACGACCAGCAGTTTCTCCTCGGCATAAGACAGATTCTCCGCTGTCTCATAGGCCTTGTGGGTGAGGCCGACGAAATCCAGCACGTTGCGAGCGCGGACCAGGTTCTCGTGCTCCTCGCGGTGGATTTTCATCGGTCGGAAGAACACATCGAGCACCCGATCGCCGGTCTGACCCGGCAGCGCCACCATGACATTCTCCAGCGTCGTCATTTTGGTGAACAGCCGCAGATCTTGAAACGAGCGGGCGACGCCTGCGCGCACGATGTCATGCGGCTTCAACCCGGTGATGTCGCGACCGCGAAAGGTGATGCTGCCAGCGTCCAGCGAGAGGAAGCCGGTCAAAAGGTTGAAGGCCGTGGTCTTGCCGGCGCCGTTCGGTCCGATCAGGCCCGTGATCGAGCCGCTCTTCAGAACGATGTCGAAGCCGGCTACGGCGACGATGCCGCCGAAGCGGCGATGCAGGTCGCGCCCCGAGAGGGTGACTTCGCCCTTCGGCAGCGGCTTGGGCATGGACACTCCGTGGCTACTGGCGCTGTCGACATCGGGCAGATGGCGCGTGGTGCTGCGCTCGCC
>JBAUUA010001171.1:0-2332 GCA_049582465.1 Bradyrhizobium sp.
GATATTGGCCATGCGATCGCTGTGAAAGGCGCAGCAGGTCTGCGCCAGTTCGTTCTCATGATGCGGAAACACCAGATCGATGCCGCCGCCATGGATGTCGAACTGTTCGCCGAGATGCTTCCACGCCATCGCCGAGCACTCGATATGCCAGCCCGGACGCCCCTGCGCCTTGATGTCCGCCGGCGACGGCCAGGACGGTTCGCCCGGCTTTGACGGCTTCCACAGCACGAAGTCGGTGGCGTCGCGCTTGTAGGGCGCGACATCGACGCGCGCGCCCGCGATCATCTCGTCCAGCGTGCGGTTAGCGAGCGCGCCATAGCGCGGCGGATCGAAGTGGCGGCATTCATCGCCTGCGGCGAGAACAGCACGTGGTCTTCCGCGACATAGGCAAAACCGCCCTGCACCAGTTTCTCGATCAGGGCGCGCATCTCGGCAATGTGTTCGGTCGCGCGCGGCTCGACCGTCGGGCGCAGGCAGCCGAGCGCGTCAACGTCGGCGTGAAACTGCCGTTCGGTCTGTTCGGTGACCTTGCGGATCGCCTCGTTCAGCGGCAGTCCGGGAAAATCCCGCGCGGCGCGGTCGTTGATCTTGTCGTCGACGTCGGTGATGTTGCGGACATAGGTGACGTGGTTGTCGCCGTAGAGATGCCGCAGCAGCCGGAACAGCACGTCGAACACGATGACCGGGCGCGCGTTGCCGATATGGGCGAAGTCATAGACCGTCGGCCCGCAGACATACATGCGCACGTTGTTGGGATCGAGCGGCGTGAACAGCCGCTTCTCCCTCGTCAACGTATCGTAGAGACGTAATTCCATGGCGCTCCCGTGCCTTTCCGGCCGGGCGTCCAGTGATCTCATGTGAGAAAAGACGGCCTCAGCCAGCGAATCGCTAGCTCGTAATCTCGCGGCAAATGCCACAAATGGCGAGAAAACCGTTCATGGAACCACCATGGGCCAGCCGGGGGGATTGCGTCAAGTGATTGCGTCGGGTGCCACAGAAAAGCCCGTTTGGAGCACCAAACGGCCGCCCCGCCATGGTTAATCATTCTTAAGGTTTTGGGTCTATCCAATGAGGGCGATTCCCTCATCTCTCCGGTGCCGCATGCGATCCGTATCCGCCCTCTTGGCCTGTGCCCTTGTCGCTACCGCATCTGCGGCATCGGCCGACAGCCGCGTCTTCATCGTCGCCAACCAGTCGGACGGCTACGGCGTCGACCAGTGTCTGGCGCGAGGCGAGAAATGCGGCGCCTATGCCGCCCGTTCCTACTGCCAGTCGCGCGATTTTGCCGACGCCACGTCCTACCGGCGCATCGACCCGGACGAAATCACCGGCTCGGTTCCCAAGGCGGGCGGGAACTGCACTTACGCCGGTTGCAGCGACTATGTTGCGATTACCTGCCAGCGCTAAAGCCTTCCGGCCGCGACAGAATCGCCTCGCCACACCGAAGCCCCGGAAACGACGTGACGCTGCCCCGAGAAGCAGCTATGGAGGCCGCGTTGGCCGCGCCTCGGGGTATCTTGAGCCTGCGCGGAACCCCTCAACGGCCGGATATGCCTGAAACGTGATCACCCCCTTTTCCCGGTGGATTTTGGCCGGCATCGCGCTGATCGGCGCGGGCGCGCTGAGCGTCGATGCCTCCGCGCAGATGAATCCGCCGGCGCCGGTGCCGCCACCGGGTGTGCCGGGGGCGGCACCGGGCGCAGCGCCGGTCAATCCGATGTGCCCGCGCCTGGAAGCGCAATTGGCGACCATCGACCGCGGCGGCGCCGGCGACCCGGCCAAGGAAGATAAAATCCGCCGCTACCAGGATGCCGCGACCAAGCAACAGGCCGAACTCGACCGGGTAACGTTGCAGGCCAAGCGCATGGGCTGCGACAGTTCCGGGTTCTTCTCGCTGTTCTCCGGCCAGTCGGCGCAATGCGGCCCGGTCAACAACCAGATCCAGCAGATGCGGGCCAATATGGATCAGATCACGTCCAGCCTGGAGCGGCTGCGCAGCGGCGGCCTCGGCGGCGCCGATCGCGAAAACCAGCGCCGCTCGGTCCTGACTGCGCTGGCGCAGAATAATTGTGGCCCGCAATACGCCAACGCGCTGCGTGGCCCGGGCAACTTCCTCGACAATCTGTTCGGCGGCAACAACAACAACAATCCGAGCGCGCCGAGCGCCGATCTCGGCCCGCAGTCCGGCACCTTCCGCACCGTCTGCGTCCGCTCCTGCGACGGCGCCTATTTCCCGATCTCGTTTGCGACGGTGCCCGCCCGCTTTCCCGACGACGAAAAGACCTGCAAGGCGCTCTGCCCGGCGGCGGATGCGTCGCTCTTTGCCTATCGC
>JBAUUA010001172.1:0-2855 GCA_049582465.1 Bradyrhizobium sp.
TGCCAGACGACGAGAGGGAAATGATCGTCGAGCTTGCCGTCGATCACTTCGCGTGCGGCGCGGATGATGGCGCCGGTGCGGCGCTGGTCGATCAGCCCGAGTTCGCGATTGGTCTGTGCTGCGGCGAGCTTGACGACGCCGAGCGCACGAATGATCGGCATCGGCATCCGGTCCTGGCCGATGCGGAAATTCTGCCGCGACCGTTCGGTCTGCGCGCCCCAGTAACGATCGGCGGGAACCTCGATCGGACCGAAGCTGTCGGTCTCGGTCCGCGTAGAACCGGATGTGGTGGGGCGAGCCATGAGTTGTATCCGTTGCACGAGTCGATCCCGTGGAACCAGCTCAGGCGGGCTCCTGGCGGCACGTTCATCTACATGATCGCGCGGCTTTACTGCGCGCGTCTTATTTTTTGCGGAAGCGATCCAGCCGTACGACTTCGGCACCCTCGCTCGGCTTCGCCGGCTCGTCCTGATTTTCAGCGGCAGGCGCGGCGACCGGAGGGACGGCGGGGGCGGGGACCGCGGGAAGGTTTGTCGCCGGCGTTTCGGGGACAGCGTCGGACGGCTCGAATGTCAGGCCGAACTGCACCGAGGGATCGAAGAAGCTCTTGATGGCGTTGAACGGAACCACCACCCGCTCGGGGATGCCGCCGAACGACAGGCCGACCTCGAAGCGGTCGTCGGTGACCACGAGGTCCCAGAACTGATGCTGCAGGATCACCGTCATCTCTTCCGGATATTGCGCGAGCAGCCGGGGCGACAGCTTCACCCCGTCGGCGGTGGACAAAAAGGTGATGAAGAAATGATGGTCCCCGGGCAGGCCGTGCTCGGCGGCGTCGGTCAATACGCGCCGCAGCACCCCGCGCAGCGCGTCGCGCGCCAGCACGTCGTATCGGATATGATCGGTCGCCATCGTCGGTCCTGTCGTGTTCGAAAAGCCTGCCGGTCAAGCCGGCGGCGATGCCGCTGGTCCGACTCGCCCGTTTCCCCATGCTACCCCGGCAGAGGCCCGAGGTCAGCAGGCTTGCCGCGGGTGGCGGAAATTCCGGCAAACGGCCTGGCCCGATCAGGCAAATGAAGTGGAGGCTTCTGTTGCCAGGTGCCTCCGGACCCCGCCCAGCGGAGCTTAACCCACTAGGACTTTAGACTTGGTTTTTCAAACCGCTTACGCGGCCTGAGCAACCGGAGCATAGTTGTCGTTTGCAACTATTGCATAGCCCGATAACGGCGGAACCATACCGGGAAAAAACACGCCCTTTACGCCCTCGTCGATCCTGGTTCGCCCCCGCCGAAACCCGCCATTTCCGGGGGGCTTTGGTGGAGGCGCCGGGTACTGCCCCCGGGTCCGAATGGTTTATTGCGACGGCAATTTATTTCCATAGCCGGCGAACCGGCATCCTCAATATAGGAGGCAAAAGTTGAGAAAAACAGAGCCGGTTTGGGGGATTCAGCCACGGAACACGCCGAGTTCGGTTGGCCTTGCCGCTGCACCCGTTCTAAATCCTGACCATGCCCCCGGATTCGCCGCCGGCCGCCATCGCCGCGCCGGAACTTTCGATTTCAGCCCCACCCAGCCTGTTCGCGCTGTTCACGGCGTTCGCCAAGATGTCGCTGTCGGGCTTCGGCGGCGTGCTGGCATTTGCGCGGCGCGGCATCGTCGACCGGCACCGGTGGATGACGGCCGAGGAATTCAACGAAACCTTCGCGCTGTGTCATTTCCTGCCGGGGCCGAACATCGTCAACCTCAGCGTGGTGTTCGGATCGCGCTTTCGCGGCGTTCCCGGCAGCATCGCGGCCTTTGCCGGGCTGGTCGGTCCTCCCGTGGTCATCGTCACGATCCTGGCCGTGCTCTATGCCCGTTTCGGCGAAATCGACGCGCTCAGACGCACCCTGTCGGGCGTGTCCTGCGCCGCGGTCGGACTGCTGATATCGGTGGTCTTTCGGATGATGATGCCGCTGATCAACAAGCGCGATGTCGTCGGCGTCGTGGTCATGGCCGCGGTGTTTACCGCGATCGGCGTGCTGCGGCTGCCGCTACCCGCGGTCCTCCTGGTGGCGATGCCGCTCAGCCTCGCCATCACCTATGCCATGCGCCGGGGTAGGGCGGCATGAATTTCAACCAGAGCCCGATCTGGACGCTGATCTCGACCTTCGGGCTGATGTCGCTGTTCGCGGTCGGCGGCGCCAATGCGGCGATCCCCGAGATGCACCGGATCGCGGTCGACGTGCAGCACTGGATGACCGACAAGCAATTCGCCGATGTCTACGCGATCTCGCAGCTCTCGCCGGGGCCGAACGTGCTGATCGTGACGCTGATCGGCTATGCCGTGGCGGGCATTGCCGGCGCGCTTGCCGCAACGCTTGCGATGTGCGTTCCGACAGCCGTGCTGGCTTATTGGGTGAGCGGTCTGCTCGCGCGCTCGAGCCATTCGCGCTGGCCCGCCATCATCCAGGCGGCGCTGGTGCCCTTGTCGATCGGGCTGATGGGCGCCAGCGGGCTGGTTTTGGCGCTGACTTCCGACCGCACCTGGGCCGCCGCTGTTGTCACCGCCGCCGTCGCGGTGCTGGCCTTTGCAACGCGGCTCAACCCGCTTTGGCTGTTGCTGGCCGGCGGCCTCTTGGGTTTTGCCGGCGTGATCGGGTGAGAAGGCCGGCGCCGCGTAATCCGAGCCGTCTCCCGGCCTTGCCGTTTGGGCACCGGATGCTCATTTTTCCGGGTATAATGGATCAGTTCCGCCGAATCGGCTGTCGGATGGCCGGTCCGGCCGTTAGAACTTGCCTTCCTTGAATTCGCCTCCGCTTGGAATTCGCCTTCGTCAAAGCCTCATAACGCAACGCCATGAACCAGTATCACGA
>JBAUUA010001173.1:0-4084 GCA_049582465.1 Bradyrhizobium sp.
GATATGGGCAACGTACATTTGCACGGCCCGCTTCCATAGCCGCTTGGTGGCAGCGAGAAAATTACCGCCGGCTATAATAGGACCGTAGATGAAGCCGGCAAGGTAACCGGAAATGAACACGAAGAACTCGGCAGCGTCGCTGAATCCGTAGTTGCGAAGCGTCAACCAGGCGACGACGTCGTTCGGAACGTGATCGAGGAAGATCATCCACAGGCCCAAGCCGCGCAACAGATCGAGCCGGAGATCGCGCTCGACG
This sequence comes from Bradyrhizobium sp., assembly GCA_049582465.1. Classification (GTDB taxonomy): domain Bacteria; phylum Pseudomonadota; class Alphaproteobacteria; order Rhizobiales; family Xanthobacteraceae; genus Bradyrhizobium. The sequence goes on from JBAUUA010001173.1 coordinate 257, forward strand.
GGACGCATCAGAGCTACGTCATCCTTATGGGCCATCACGTTTCATCCATTTATCTTATGGTGCACTGCAATGTGACGCATGCGAAAACCGAAGCTTAGCCAAGATGTTTGCCAACTGAAAGGTGGAGTTGCACGCGCTGGGCTACGCTCGTTCACTCGATCCACGGCAATCAACAAGGCCCTGTTGGCGGGTACCGCTGCAGATGCCTGAGCGGATCGCTCGAAACCGGACCTGCCGAAAGCGCCGACCGGTGTCTGCCCTTGCGGAAAAAGCGCATCCTCATTTCTTCATCTTGCCGTCATCTGGCGCCGAGGCTTTAGGCGCGACCGGTCCTGTTGCAGCGGCGCCAAGCACGTCAAACGAGACGGTGACCCTGCCCGCTTTTTCAAACTCGAGCGTCATTGGCACTTTGGTTCCTTTCTTCATCCGGCTCTTGAGGTTCGACAGGGTGAGGTGATAACCGTGAGGCGCCAACACCACTTTGTCGCCGGGGGAGATCGTCAACCCTCCCTCAACGGGAGTTAAGGTCAGCCCGCCCCCGACCATGCCGCTCTGCTGGATTTGAAGCTTTTCGGCGATTTCCGTCGATCCTCCGATCAAGCGGTCCGGCGTCGTTCCCTTGTTTTCGATCGTCAGATAACTGCTGGCCAATTCCGCACCGCGCGGCGCAGCGCGGCTCCAAGGTTGTGAAATAACGAGATCGCCGACCTTCACCTCCTGCGACTGCACAGGTAGGCTTTGGAGTGCACCGGCAAAAAGCAGGATGGCGAAGAGATATCTGCTGACTTTCACTTTTTTCTCCCTTTTTCTTCAAATTTCAGGTGCCCGTCATGGACGTTGCGTCTTCAGCTCGGCCGCAATGGGATCCTGGGCACGCCCGCGCCCGATCATGGCCCACTTGTACCAGGTGAAGACCCTTGCGACGCCGCACATGATCAAGATACCGGTGATGCCGACGATGACATGCAGCACCACGCCTGCGGACAGCTCCATTAGCAGCGCATAACCCGCAAACGACAAGGCGACCCCGAGCGCAAAGATCTGCAGCGAATACTGCCCGCACAGGATGAGCGGCCGAAACCAGGGCGACCGCAATCCCGGCCAGTCGCCCGGTACGAAGCGCAGGGCGACGACGGCTAGCGCCAGGAAATGAGCAAAGCGCAATACGTCGAAATCGGTCTTGTTGATCGGATAGATCGCACGGATAAGCCAGGCCGGAAGGAGGGTCTCCAGATAGGGGAAATACCAGGTCATAGTGATGAAGAAGGCCGCACAGAGATAGAGGACGGCCACCCAGAATGTCGCGGGCGAATCGATAATGGGCGAAATCCGCGGCCCGCCGCCCAGCGCGCACCAGGCGCCGAAAACGAAAAGAAGCTGCCACGCAAACGGATTGAACGACCAGAAACCGTCCCGATAGGTCGACAAATGCAGGTCGAACCGGATCGTGAGGATGTAGAGCGCGATCGACAGGATCAGCGGCAAATCCCTTTGCGATCGCGCCAGCATGAGGACCAGGGGAAGAGAAGCCATCAGCACGATGTAGAGCGGCAGTACATCCATGTTCAGCGGCCGGAAGCGCAACAGCAGCGCCTGAATCATCACTTGCCCGGGCTCATTGAAGAACTCCGCGACCTCCATCTCGTGGATGTAGAAGGATTTTTCCGAGACCGCCGTGACGTAGGCGATTTCACCGATTAGCACCAGAAACAGCAAAAGATGCACGGTGTAGATTTGCCAGACCCGCCGCAGCACGCGCGCCGTTCCGATCAGCATCCCGGACTCGAACATGGCCCTGCCATAGACCAGCGCGGCTGTGAAGCCGGAGATGAAAATGAAGATTTCCGCGGCGTCGCTGAATCCATAATTCCGGATCGTGCCCCAGGTCAGGATATCCGGTGAAACGTGATCGATATAGATCAGCCACAAGGCGAGGCCGCGGAACAGATCAAGCCGGAGCTCGCGCTGACCACTCCCGACGGCAAAAGTGAGCGGCGCGGCTGCCTGCGACGTTGAGGAGCCGCTTACCGCCGCTCCCCGCCCGCGGCTGGTCGCGACCCGGATGACCCGATTAGCAACCGACATCAATCCGGTCTGTTGAAAGCGAGCCGTCATCCCGTCAACCTCCCGCCAGAGAGTACAGGTCTTCATGATTTGAAGGCAAGGAATGACAGCCCCCGCGGCTGCCTTCCCGCGGCAGGATAGGCCCCAGCCATGATAGAAACAGAAGTCGCGTCCCTCTAGCACCAGACCTCAGATGCGCAATTGCGCATCGGGGAATCTCGAGATTCCGAGTTCGATGCTTCGCACCGCCCCGGCATGACAACCTTTGAGGACCCTGTTACTGCCGCGCCATTTCAGCCGCACCGACGCCGTCGCCATCGAGCTTCTGGTCGTTATGCATGGCGACCGTGACCCGCAGCAATCGTCCCGTGAACTCGAACGGCGCCGCGTAATGCGACACCGGGCTCGAGCGGTCGCGGCCGATGTCGAGGCCGGACCACGAGATCAGGGTGTGGAATCCGAGCTGGGTCTGCAGCGATCCGGCCGGCTCGCCGTCGATCAAGAGCGTATATTCCGAGACCCCGGTGCGCGAACCCTTGGCGGGCGGCGCCTCGCGCACCAGGCGCTTGACGTGCACGCCGAGCCGGCGCGCGGCTGCGGGAATCTTGCGGTCGGAGCGGACGATCTCGTGGCCTCCGCCGATATTGAGATCGTGAACCAGGTGGCCATCCTTGACGTAGAGGCTGTAGCCGGAGGTCGCGTCGCCATGGGCGATCAGAACGCCCTCGGCCCCGGCGTCGCCGAGCTCGACATGGGCTTCGATGGTGTAGCTGCGGCTGCGCACGTCGGGCGCGACGTCGGTCGGGACATGGCCCATTCCGGCGTGGAACACGAAATGGTTGCGCGCGCCCTGGAAGCGTGCGGCGTTCTCGGCAAAGCGCGGGCCGAAGCGGTCGTCGAGCGGCAGCACATTGTGCTTCTCCGCCTCGCTCCACCACAATTTGATCATCTCCGCCAGGCGTTCCGGTTCTTTCGCGACGAGATCATGGGTTTCCGAGAAATCGCGGTCGAGATGAAACAACTCCCATTTGTCGTTCTCGAACGGGGTGCCCGGCGGGTGATAGGCGACCGCCTTCCAGCCCCGGTGCCAGATGCCGCGATGCCCGAACATCTCGAAATATTGCGGCGACGATTTCGACGGCGCCGCGGCGTCCTTGATGGAGCGGGCAAAGCTTTCGCCTTCGATCGGCATTTGCGCGGTCCCCGCGATGGCCGTTGGCGCGCTGACGCCGACCAGCTCGAGCAAGGTCGGCACCAGGTCGCTGGCGTGGACGAATTGATGGCGCAACTCGCCCCTCGCCGGCACCCGCTTCGGCCATGAAATGACGAAGGGATCGCGGATGCCGCCGCCATGGGTATTCTGCTTGTAGCGGCGCAGCGGCGTGTTGGACGCCATCGCCCAGCCATGCGGAAAATTGGTGTGGGAGTCCGGGCCGCCGATGTCGTCGATGCGCCGCAGCTTTTCCGGGATCGGCTCGGGGCGGAAATTGTACGGTCCCATGGCGTTGAAAAAGCCGAGCGGGCCGCCTTCCTGGCTCGCGCCGTTATCCGACAGCACGAGGATCAACGTGTTGTCACGCACGCCAGCGGTTTCGAGAAATGCGATCAGCCGCGCCAGATGCCGGTCGGCGTGATCGAGCATGCCGGCGAAAGCCGATTGCAGCCGGGTGAAGACGCGCTTTTCGTCCGCGCTGTGCTCGTCCCAGGCTTTCACGCCGTCATTGCGCGCGGGCATCTCGGTTTCCGGCGGAACGATGCCCAATG
>JBAUUA010001174.1:0-2298 GCA_049582465.1 Bradyrhizobium sp.
CGGCCGACGGCTTCGGCGACTTCCATCGACAGCCCCAGCGCCTTCATTTCCTCGAGGCACAGCCGCACGTCCTTCACCATCAGGCCGGTGGCGAAGCCGTAATCGAAGCTGCGCGGCAGGACCGAGCGGGGGACCTTGTCGCGGCTTGCGGTATTGAGGCCAGATCCGGAATTGATCACGTCGATCATGACGCCCGGATCGAGCCCGGACTTGACCCCCATCACCACGGCTTCCGAGGTCGCAACCATCGCGGTTGCCGACAGGAAGTTGTTGGCGAGCTTCATGGTCTGCGCCGAGCCGGGTTTTTCGGCGATGAAGAACACCTTGCCGATCACGCCGAGTGCGGGCTTCACCGCCTCGAAATCGGCTTTCGGCCCCGACACCATCACCGCGAGCGTTCCCTTCTCGGCGCCGCCGACGCCGCCGCTGACGGGACTGTCGAGCTGCACGATGTTGCGCTTCGCCAGGAGATCGTGGATCCGCACCGCCATGTGCGAGCCGACGGTGGAAAGATCGACGAAGCGTTTTATCAGTTTGCCCTCGATCACGCCGTCCTTGCCGGTCGCGACCTCAAGCGAAGCCTGCAGCGACGGCAGGCTCGCCATCACGGTCTCGGCCCGGTCGGCGACGTCTTTGGGCGAGGAAGCGGCCTCTGCGCCCAGCGCCACCAGCCCGTCCACCGCCTCCTTGCGCTGGTCGAACACGACGAGATGATGCTTTGCCTCGACCAGCCGGCGGGCCATGGGAAAGCCCATCTTTCCCAGGCCGATGAAACCGATGCTCATGGTGAGTCGCCTCTAGCCCTTGTCCAATTCGGCGAACACTTCGCGTGCGATTCGAAAACTGTCGACGCCCGCGGGCACGCCGGCATAGATCGCGACCTGCATGAAAATTTCCCGGATTTCGTCCCTGGTGACGCCGTTGGTCAACGCGCCCTTGATGTGCACCCGCAATTCGTGCGGCCGGTTTAGGATCGAGATCATGGCCAGGTTGAGCATGCTGCGGGTCTTGCGCGGCAGCTCCTCGCGGCCCCACACCGCGCCCCAGCAGTATTCGGTCACCAGTTCCTGAAACGGCTTGTTGAAATCGTCGGCGTTCTTCAGCGCATTGGCGACATAGGCCTCGCCCAGTACCGCTTTGCGAATTTCCAGTCCCTTGTCGTGCGTCTTCTTGTCCATGATGTCCTCTGTGTTTACCCTTGCGGTACGCGGCCGACGTTACGGGGTCGAGGCGGCACAGTCACGCCTTCGTGTTATGCGTATTTCCGGGTGGGGTTACCGTTCAAGTACGGGTGCCTCACTGCCGCCCTTGTGCTATTGTGCTGTGTCGGCAACCCGGAGAGTTGATTGAGCGGCGCTACCCCCGACCCGTCAGAGCCAGGCCTCACCGCTGATGCCGTTTCGCGGCTCAAGCTCGCGCAGGCATTGCAGCGGGCCCGATATGCGATCGCCTGGGAGCGGAGTTGGCCGCATCTGGCGCGGTTCCTGACCGTCATCGGGCTGTTTCTGGTGGCGTCCTGGGCCGGCTTGTGGCTGGCGCTGCCGTTTCTGGCGCGCGCCATCGGCCTCGGCCTGTTCGTGCTGGCGGCGCCGGCTGCCCTGTTTCCCCTCGTCAGGTTCCGCTGGCCGAGTCGCGAAGAGGGCCTGAGCCGGCTCGACCGAGGCTCGGGCATCCGCCACCGCCCGGCGACCGCGCTGACCGATACGCTGGCGACCCAGGACCCGGTGGCCCAGGCGCTGTGGCAGGCGCAGCGCGAGCGCACTTTGGCGTCGATCAAACGGATCCGCGCCGGCTTGCCGTCGCCGCGGCTGGCGATCCACGATCCCTGGGCGCTGCGGGCGCTGGTCGCGGTGATGATGCTGGCGACCTATGTCGCCGCCGGCGACGAGCGCGCGTTGCGTACCGAGGCGGCGTTCGACTGGAACGGCGTATTGTCGCCGGCCAATATCCGGGTCGATGCCTGGGTGACGCCGCCGGTTTATACCGGCAAGCCGCCGATCATCCTGTCGGCCGCCAACAAGGAAGGCGCCCTTCCTGCCGCGGGACCCTTGCCGGTGCCGGCCGGCTCCACGCTGATCATCCGTTCCTCAGGCGGCACGCTCGACGTCCTTGCCGGCGGCGGCGTGAGCGAAGTCCAGCCGACCGCAGAGGCGCCCAAGGGCACCAACGAACGGCATTTCACCATCGCCGGCGACGGCACGGTCCATGTCCGCGCGCCTTCCGGTCAACCGCAATGGAGGTTCACCGCCGTTCCGGATCGCGCCCCGACCATCGCGCTTGCCAAGGATCCGGAACGTC
>JBAUUA010001175.1:0-2276 GCA_049582465.1 Bradyrhizobium sp.
CCGCATCGCCGGAGATGTGGCGATAGCCGGGCAGTTCGTGCGGGACCGAGCCCATGTCGCAGGAGCCCTGCACGTTGTTCTGGCCGCGCAGCGGATTCACCCCGACGCCCGGACGGCCGATATTGCCGGTCGCCATCGCCAAATTGGCGATCGCGATCACGGTGGTCGAGCCCTGGCTATGCTCGGTGACGCCGAGACCGTAATAGATCGCGCCGTTGCCGCCGGTGGCGAACTGCCGCGCCGCGGCGCGCAGGTCGTTCGGATCGACGCCGGTCATGATCGCGGTGGCTTCGGGGCTGTTCTTCTCGTCCGCGACGAAGCTGGCCCAATCCTGGAACTCGTTCCAGTCGCAGCGTTCGCGAACGAAGGCCTCGTCGACCAGGCCTTCTGTCACGACGACATGGGCGAGCGCAGTGAGCACGGCGACGTTGGTGCCGGGCATCAGCGGCAGATGCAGCGCCTTGACGTGAGGCGATTCCACCATTTCGGTGCGGCGCGGATCGATCACGATCAGTCTGGCGCTCTGGCGCAGCCGCTTCTTCAACCGCGAGGCAAACACCGGATGCGCGGCCGCCGGATTGGCGCCGATGACCATGACGACGTCGGTGTGCTCCACCGAGTCGAAATCCTGGGTGCCGGCCGAGGTGCCGAAGGTGGTGGAAAGGCCATAGCCGGTCGGCGAGTGGCAGACGCGGGCGCAGGTGTCGACATTGTTGTTGCCGAAGCCGGCGCGGATCAGCTTCTGCACCAGATAGGTCTCTTCATTGGTGCAGCGGGACGAGGTGATGCCGCCGATGGTGTCGCGGCCGTATTTGGCCTGGATGCCCTTCAACTTCGCTGCGGCGAAATCGAACGCCTCGTCCCATGACACTTCGCGCCACGGATCGGCGATCTGTTCGCGGATCATCGGCTTGAGGATACGCTCCTTGTGGGTGGTGTAGCCCCAGGCGAAGCGGCCCTTGACGCAGGAATGGCCGCGATTGGCCTTGCCGTCCTTGTACGGCACCATACGCACCACTTCCTCGCCGCGCATTTCCGCTTTGAAGGTACAGCCGACGCCGCAATAGGCGCAGGTCGTCACGACAGAATGTTCGGGCTGGCCGATTTCGATGACGGATTTTTCGGTCAGCGTCGCGGTCGGGCAGGCCTGCACGCAGGCGCCGCAGGAGACGCATTCGGAGCCGAGGAAACTCTCGCTCATGCCGGGCGACACCCGGCTGTCGAAGCCGCGGCCGGAAATGGTCAGCGCGAAGGTGCCTTGCACCTCCTCGCAGGCGCGGACGCAGCGCGAGCAGACGATGCACTTCGAGGGGTCGTAGGTGAAGTAGGGGTTGGATTCGTCCTTCGGCATCCAGGAATCGTTGGCCGCGCCGTTGGATTTGGCGAACACGTGGTTCTCGCCCTGATAGCCGTAGCGCACGTCGCGCAGGCCCACCGCGCCCGCCATGTCCTGCAATTCGCAGTCACCATTGGCCGCGCAGGTCAGGCAGTCCAGCGGATGGTCGGAGATGTAGAGCTCCATCACGCCCTTGCGCAGCTTCTTCAGCCGTTCGCTCTGGGTGTGGACCACGAGGCCCTGCATCGCCGGCGTGGTGCAGGACGCCGGCGTGCCGGCGCGGCCGTCGATCTCGACCAGGCACAGGCGGCAGGAGCCGAACGCATCCACCATGTCGGTAGCGCAGAGCTTTGGGATTTGCGTGCCGGCCTCCATCGCCGCGCGCATGATCGAGGTGCCCTCGGGCACCGTGACGCTTTGGCCGTCGATGGTCAGCGTCACCATGGTCTGCGATGGGGAGCGCGGGGTGCCGAAATCGGTTTCCTGGATCAGTGACATCGCGATCCTCCTTATTCCGCCGCCTGAAGGCGCGTGCGCGCGGGGCCGAAGTCTTCCCGGAAATGTTTCAGGGCGCTCATGACGGGGTAGGGCGTGAAGCCGCCCAGCGCACAGAGCGAGCCGAACTTCATGGTGTTGCAGAGGTCCTCGACCACGGCGATGTTCTCCGCCACGCGATCGCCGGCGCGGATCTTGTCGATGGTCTCGACCCCGCGGGTCGAGCCGATTCGGCAGGGCGTGCACTTGCCGCAGGATTCGACGGCGCAGAACTCCATCGCAAAGCGAGCCTGGCGAGCCATGTCGACGCTGTCGTCGAACACCACGATGCCGCCATGGCCGATCAGCCCGTCGCGGGCCGCGAAGGCCTCATAGTCGAACGGCGTATCGAACAGCGCGCGCGGGAAGTATGCCCCGAGCGGTCCGCCGACCTGCACGGCGCGCA
>JBAUUA010001176.1:0-1677 GCA_049582465.1 Bradyrhizobium sp.
AGATTCCACTTCGCGTTGCCGTGGTGCAGGGCGGCGTGCAGGAGAAGACGATCGCCACCAAGGTCTTCCGGACCACGGTGACGATGAACGACGAAAACAGCGTACCGTTCAGCCTGGTGGCGGAGGATGTGGTCTACCCGGTGCCGACCGGGGCGGCCGGCGATTCCTACATCTTCTATATCGGCTTCGATCCGCAGGCGCTGACGCCGGAGCGCCCGGCGAGAGCCGCGCGGAAGAAGAAGTAGGCCCACGAAAAAACCGGCGCGATCGTCTCGCGCCGGCTTGTTGTTGACACCAATGGCAATTCGTCAGTTCAGCTTGGCGCGAACTTCCGCAATGCCCTTGGCCAGCAGCTCGTCGGCGATTCCGCCCTTGACCGATTGCGACATGACGGTGGAAGCCGCCGCGACCGCGGCGTTGGCAGCCGCCGCGCGGACATCGGCCAGCGCCTGCGCCTCGGCCAGCGCGATCTTGCTCTCGGCCGTCTTGGTGCGCCGGGCGACAAAATCTTCCATCTTGGTCTTGGCCTCCGCCGCGATTCGCTCGGCTTCGGCTCTCGCCGACGCGATGATGTCCTGCGCCTCTTTCTCGGCGCGGGCGCTGCGGGCCTTGTATTCCGCCAGCAGTTTGGCCGCCTCTTCCTTGATGCGGCGGGCGTCGTCGAGCTCGGCCTTGATGCGGTCGCGCCGATGATCGAGCGATTTCAGCACGGTGCGGTGGATGCCGACATAGACGAATACGCCCATCAGGATGACGAAGGCGACGGCGACCCAGAATTCCGGTTCGGCGAACATCGATTCTATCCCTTCAGCGACGCGTCGACGGCGCTGTCCACCGACTTGCCGTCGGGCATGACGCCGGTCAACCGCTGCACGATCGCGGCGGCCGCATCCGCGGCGATGCCGCGGACATTGCTCATTGCCGCCTCGCGCGTCGAGGCGATGGTCTTCTCGGCTTCCGCTAGCTTGTGCGACAGCCGCTCCTCCAGCTTCTTGCGCTCGGCTTCGGACGCCGCGTTGAGTTTTTCACGGGTTTCGGCGCCGATCGCCTGGGCACGGGAGCGTGCGGAGGCGAGTTCGCCTTCATAGGCTTTCAGCGCGCCGTCGGAAGCGTCCTTCAACCTTTGCGCCTCGCCCAGATCGTCCTCGATCGCTTTTTGTCGTGCGTCGATGAGGCCGCCGACACGAGGCAGCGCAATCTTCGAGACGATTAGATAAAGCGCGACGAACGCGATAGCCAGTGACACCAGTTGCGAAGCAAAGGTGTCCTTCTGGAACGGCGGGAAGGGGGCCTTGTGGCCGCCCTCCGCCTCGGTGTGGGCTGTCGCGCCCTTGGCGTCGCCATGACTCTCAGCCACGGGCTTCTCCTGTTCGGTCGATGGAGATTCGAAACGGGAATCTCATCGGCCAGATCGGTGAGGGATCAGAGTGCGAACAAGAGCAGCAGCGCGATCAGCAGCGAGAAGATGCCGAGCGCTTCGGTCACGGCGAAGCCGAAAATCAGGTTGCCGAACTGGCCCTGGGCTGCCGAGGGATTGCGCACCGCCGCGGCGAGATAGTTGCCGAAGATGATGCCCACGCCTGCGCCCGCGCCGCCCATGCCAATGCAGGCAATACCAGCGCCAATGTATTTCGCGGCAATCGGATCCATGAAACGAACTCCTTCTTGAGGTTTGGT
>JBAUUA010001177.1:0-11309 GCA_049582465.1 Bradyrhizobium sp.
TTGAAAAATCCCATGGCAATGCCCCTCGCGCATAGCGATCCGGCAGCGAATCAGCCCGCGGATCCAATGCGCGAAAAATAGCCCGGAACTTGGATAACATTGCGGTCGAAACCGGCCGCCGGCGGCGGGGGCCGCCCCCCCCCTCACAAATCATCCAGCACCGGCGGCTCGAACCAGTTCGTCAGCGACAGGCCGCCGTCGACCACGATCGCGGCGCCCGTGACATAGGCCGACACCCGGTTCGATAGCACCGCCAGCGCCATCGGTGCGAGGTCTTCAGCTTGGCCGAGACGGCCGAGCGGGATGTATTTGGCGAGCGCGGGATCGGCGACGAAACCGCCCGCCGCGATGGCGCCGGGCACCAGCGCGTTGACGCGGATGCCGTAGCGGCCAAACGTCTTGGCGAGCTCCTTCACCAGCATCGCCATCGCCGCCTTGGCGGTGGAATAATGCGGCAGGTTGCGCGGTGTGCCGGCGTGCAGCGAGGTCAGGAACAAAAACGAGCCGGGCTCGCGGGCCGCAACGAGTTTTCGTGCGAGTTCACGCGCGAGGTGAAAGCCGGCGTCGACGTTGACCGCGCGCATTTCTTCCCAGGTCGCCGTACTCACCGCGAAAGCGTGATCGGCCTCGCGCCGCGCCGGCGAGGCGCTGTGAACGAAATGGGTCACCCGCCCGAGGGCAGACTGCGTGGCAGCCAGCAGCGCAGCGCACGCGGCGGGATCGGCGAGATCGCCGACCCAGGATATGGCGAGTTCCGGCTGGGGCGAGGTTTTCACGGCAGCGGTGACCGTCTCCGCATTCACGTCGGCGAACACCGTCCGCACGCCCTCGCCGACCAGCGCCTGGGCGATGGCCCGGCCGATGCCGTTGCCGGCGCCGGTGACCAGAGCGGTCTCGCGTGCGGGATCGAACGGGCTGCTCAAGAGGCTCATGTCGGTCGGGCTCCCTGCCGCGCCGGCATGGCGCGCACGGCAAGCCTAGCCTGGATGCAGCGCAGCGCAATCAGAGACCGCCTCGTTGACAGTGCGATCCCGGAATACGCTGCGCGGCATCCGGGCTACCGACGTCAGGCCCGGCCCGCGCAGGAAACAAAATTCCCCCTCGGCGCGTTATCCCGGGTTGCGCCTGACGCGATCGGATTTCCGCGATGTCCATTCCCGCTTCACAACCCGCCTTTCTCGGCATTTCCGCGCTGTCCGGCTGGACCAGCGCGCAGCGGCATGTGGTGGCCGCGAGCTTCCTCGGATGGACGCTGGACGCGTTCGACTTCTTCCTGCTGGTGTTCGTGCTGAAGGACATCGCCGCGGAATTCCACACCGACATCGCAGATGTCACCTTCGCGATCCTGCTGACGCTGGCGATGCGTCCCATTGGGGCCTTCCTGTTCGGGCGCGCGGCGGACCGCTTCGGCCGCCGCCCGACGCTGATGGTGAACATTCTCCTGTATTCGATCCTCGAATTCGCCTCCGGTTTTGCGCCGAGCCTGACCGCACTGTTGATCCTGCGCGCGCTCTATGGCGTCGCCATGGGCGGCGAATGGGGCGTCGGCGCCTCGCTTACGATGGAAAGCATTCCGCCGCATGCCCGCGGCTTCGTCTCCGGCCTCTTGCAGTCGGGATATCCGACCGGCTATTTCCTGGCCTCGATCGTCTACGGGGTATTCTTCCAGTATATCGGCTGGCGCGGCATGTTCATGGTCGGCGTCATCCCCGCTTTGCTCGTCTTCTACATCCGGCGCACCGTGCCGGAATCGCCGAGCTGGAGCGCGCAGGCAGCGGTTGAGCGGGGCAGTACGTGGACGATCGTGAAGTCGCACTGGCGCATCGGCATCTACGCGGTGATCCTGATGACCGCGTTCAACTTCTTTAGCCACGGCACGCAGGATCTCTATCCGACCTTCCTGCAGGTCGAGCACAAGCTGTCGCCGCATGCCGTGGGCATCATCGCGGTGATCTACAATATCGGCGCGATCTGCGGTGGCATCCTGTTCGGCTCGCTGTCTGAGCGCTTCGGCCGCCGCCGCTGCATCGTCATCGCGGCGCTGCTGTCGCTGCCGGTGATTCCGCTCTGGGCGTTTTCGGCCAGCCCCGCCTTGCTCGCCGCCGGCGCGTTCCTGATGCAGTTCTTTGTCCAGGGCGCCTGGGGCATCGTGCCGGTGCATCTCAACGAACTATCGCCCGACGCCGCGCGCGGCACGTTTCCCGGCTTCGTCTACCAGCTCGGCAACCTGCTCGCCTCCGTCAACGCCACGCTGCAGGCCGGCATCGCCACTGCATTCGGCGGCAATTACGGCCTCGCGCTCGCCGTTGTCGCCGGCACCGTCGCCGTCATCATCGCCGTGCTGACGGTGATGGGCACCGAGGCGAAGGGCATCGCCTTCGCAAGGGCTGTCCCTGCACCCGCGGAGTGAGAACGTGCCCATGAGAATGTGGCGTCGGTCGGCGCTTCTGCTCGCGCCGCCTTTGTAGCAGGCCGGACCTCGCGCCCTTCACCGAAAGTCGACTATCGGCGCATCCAGCCCGCGCCTAATTTTCGCATCTCAAGGCTCGCCCGCAGGGAACAAGAAGCCACACCAGCCATGGAGTGGATGACGATGATTGCTTTGGTGGAAGGACACCCGAACGTCGACGCGCTCGTATTCTACGTGCTGATGTCGACCATCCTCGCGGCAACGCTGTATTATTTTCACCGCCGACAGACGCAATAGCCGGGGACGTCATGCTTGGGGGCCGTCGTGACCCGCGCAAGCGGGCAATGATGATTTGTTGCCCGCGATAGTCCCGGTCAATACGGCGGCTTCTTCCGCTGCCGCTGCGCCTTCGCCGCTTCCATCCACCACGCAAGATCGTCGGCAAAGCGCGGAAACGCATGCTCGAGCGCCTTGCCGCCGTCGCCGGTCGGCTTGCCGTCCTCCGACAGGGTTTGCGCGATCGGCCCGACCGCGATGCTGCTCGAAATCACCACCATGCCCATTTCGGAGAGCGTGCCGTGCCACGCCAGCGCGGCGCGGGCGCCGGCAAAACGGCCGGCCGAGTAGGAAGCAATGGCGGCGGGACGCCAGAACCATTCCTCGAGAAAATGATCGGTGAGGTTTTTCAGCCCCGGCTGGATTCCCCAATTATATTCGCCCGTGACGAACACAAAACCGTCGGCGTCGCGGATCTGGCCGGCGAGCTTTTCCAAAGCTGCTGGCGCCTGCCCCTTCGGATATTCCTTGTACATCCGGTCCAGCATCGGCAGGCCGACCGCCCTGGCGTCGATCAGTTCGACCTCGTCGCCACGGCCGCGCAAGCCGTCGACGACGAACGTCGCAAGCCGGATGCCCAGGCGATCCGACCGGTAGGAGCCGTAGAACACGAGAATGCGGCTGGTCATGGCCCATCATAGCACAGGGAGCCCCGCGCGCAGCCTCGATCCCGCCTTGCTGCTTTGAACTTCCCGCCGCCCGCGAGCGACTAGAGAAGGCAATCCAATGAAACGGGGCCCCCAACACATGATCGACCAGCCAACACCTGCCGCCATCAGCCGCAATCCGTGGATTGCGATGCTGCCGCCCTGGGTCCTGATCGGCCATTTCCTCTGGAACCTGCTGACGCCGGCGTACGAATTTCCGATGCGGACCGAGCAGGTCATGACCATGACGCTCGATGCCCTGATGCTGGCCGGCCTGATCGGGCTTAGGGGCGCAATGCCGAAGGCGCTGTTCTGGGGCGCGCTGGTGGCGGGCATCGGCCTGTTCGCGCTGCGCCTGAGCTCCGACGGCTGGTGGACCGGTCATCTCGTCTATTCGTTTCCGCCGCGCTGACGGCTGCGCATGACGCGAACCGTTGACGACATCATCGGCGAGGCCGCGCGCCTGCCGTTGCGGGACGCCGCCTACCTGATCTGGCGCGAGAAGACCACGTTCGAGCGGCTCGAAGGCCGGCGCTGGCGGCCGCGTGATATGAGGACGCCTGCGGTCGCGGCGCGATCGATGCGCCGGATCAGCGCGCAGCTCCAACGCGAGCGCGACACCGCGCAGGACGGGCCGACCTTCGACCGGCTGAAACGGGCCCACCCGCGCGCCGACGACGCCGAACTCAAACAGGCGATCGTGGCTGCGGTCAAATTCGACGATGATTGCTTCAGGTATTTTTCCAGCGATGGTGGCGATTATTGGGACAATGTGGTCCGCGCCGTGGCCCGTGCCGGGAGGGATCATCCCTCCTATCTCGCCACTACCTACCGCGATGCGCGCAATTGGCTCGCCTACAACATGAAATGAGCAAGGCCGCAGCGGCCCGGTGGCGATCCGGAGAGCGTGGGCAGCCGCGCTGGTCCACCCCGGCAACGTAAACCTGGGATTAACACCGGCAATTTACGGTACAGGCCCACGCCCGACCCATCGCAAACGGCTCAAAACCCATGAAAATCGGTACCCTGCTGACTGCTGCCATCGTCTCGCTTTCCGCTGTCGGCGGCGGGCTCGCGGCCTATGTCGCCGTCACGAAATACCAGACGATGGACCAGGTTTCCGTCGCGCAAACCAGGCTGGAGATCGTCCGGGCGGTCGGCGACCTTCCCCGTTATATCAACCCCGAGCGCGGCTTTTCCACCAACATCCTGTTCGGGCCGCCCACCGTCGATCCGAAGCAGCTTGCCGAACTCAACGACAAATATCGCAAGCAGACCGATGCCGCACGCAACAAGATGAACCAGGTCAGGAGCACCCTGCCCGGCGCGCTCGATGACGGCGCCGCCGTGGCAAGCGCCATCGATGCGCTGAATGTAAAGTTTGCGGCGTTGCGCGAGTCCATCGACAAGGCCATCGCGGGTCCGGTCGACGCCCGCCGCGATGCGGCCAAGAGGATCGTCGGCGACAACACGGCGTTCAACACCGCGGTCACCGCGCTGCTCGACGAGCAGGTCCGCAAGATGGCCCAGCTCGACGGCGACGCCTACCGCCAGGCAAGCTATGCCAACATTGCCTGGACCCTGCGCGATATCGGCGGCCTCAATGCCAGCCTTCACAAAAATCTCGTCGGCGCCAAGCGCGCGGCCACCGATGCCGAAAAGATTGAACTGAGCCGCGTGCAGGGACGCACCGACCAGATCCTGTCCTCGCTCCAGGAATTGCGCGGCAACCCAGCGACGCCCGCCAACGTCGCGGCGGCGCTCAACCGGATGAACGAGGCCTATGTCGAGCGGTTCGGCAAGGAGCTGAAGATGGTCAAGGACGGCGCCATCAGCGGCCAATACGAGCACGACGCCGACGCCTTCTTCGTGGAATCGCAGCGTGGCCTTGGCTCGGTTATCGAGGTGCGCGACGCCTTCTATGACAACGCCGAGCAAATCCTCGGCGCAGCCTATTCCGCAGCGCGCCTCAGCTTCATGATCGCGCTCGCGGGCCTCGCCGCGGTCGCGGTTGCGAGCGCCGCGCTGGTGGTGATGGTCCGTCGCCGCGTTTGCAGGCCGATCGTCGACCTCACGGCCTCGATGTCCCGCCTCGCCGGCGGCGATGTGTCGGGCGAAATCCCGGGGGCCGAGCGCAGCGATGAGATCGGCGCGATGGCGGCTGCCGTCGGGGTCTTCAAGGACAACAAGATCGCGGCGGATCGTCTGGCCGCCGAGAAGGAAGCGGAGAACGACGTCAAGATGCGGCGCGCGCGCGTGCTCGATGACCTCACCCGCGCCTTCGAAGCAAAGGTGAGCGAATTGGTTGGCGGATTGTCGTCGGCCTCGGCCAAGATGGAAGATACCGCCCAGTCGATGTCCTCGACCGCGGCGGACACCAACCGTCAGGCCGCGATCGTCGCCGCCGCCTCGGAACAGACCTCGACCAACGTGCAGACGGTCGCCAGCGCCACGGAAGAACTGACGTCCTCGATCACGGAAATCGGCCGCCAGGTCGCTCAATCCGCCGAGATCGCGGCGCGCGCCGTCGAGAATGCCCGTCGCACCGGCGATACCGCACGCTCGCTGGCGGACGGCGCACAGAAGATCGGCGACGTCGTGACGCTGATCCAGAGCATCGCCGCGCAGACCAATCTGCTTGCGCTCAACGCAACCATCGAGGCAGCGCGCGCCGGCGACGCCGGACGTGGTTTTGCCGTCGTCGCATCCGAAGTCAAATCGCTGGCCGGCCAGACGGCGAAGGCCACGACCGAAATATCGGAACAAATCGCGGCCATCCAGACCGCCAGTGACGAGACCGTAACGGCGATCAGGAACGTCGCCGACGTGATCGGCGAGATCGATCAGATCGGCGTTGCGATCGCGTCCGCCATCGAAGAGCAGGGATCGGCGACCAAGGAGATTTCCCGCAGCGTCCAGGAAGCGGCGCGGGGCACGCAGGAAGTCAACTCGAACATTTCCGGTGTTCAGCAGGCGGCCAACCATACCGGCTCGGCGGCCAATCAGGTGCTGGGCGCCGCAGCGCAGCTATCGTCGCAATCGGGCGATCTCGCCGCACAAGTCAACCGCTTCCTCTCCGAGGTCCGGGCCGCGTAGCCCCAAGCGTTCTCAAGCGGCTCCGTCTCGATTCCATCGAAACGGAAAAGGCCTCAATGCCGCTTGAAATACTGCACGTCGCGCTCGTGCTTTTCAGCGGCGGCGCGCGACTTGAAGGTGCCGAGATTGCGGCGCTTGCCGGTTTTCGGATTCACTTTTCGGGAATAGAGCCGGTACTCGCCCGATCGCAATTTTCGGATCATGGAAAAGCGCCTCCTTCAGCGGACGCATCGCAATAACCGCGATCGCCCTGCTCGCGTTCCACTCTGGACGCACCCTGCCGCTATTTGCCCGCCTTCAGCGACATCATGAACGCGACGATCTCGTCGATCTGGTAGTCCACAAGGCGCGGATTTGGCATCGCCTCATGGGGCCCCATGGTGCCGTGGTTCGAGGCAAGAAATTCCCGTAGCGCCTGTTCCGTCAACAGCGGCCGCTGCGCCAGCCCCGCAAAACTCGGCCCGGGCGGCGACAGTATCGGTGATTCCCTGGATTGCGGCGTCACCACATGACACGCGCCGCAGACGCGTTGGGCGAAGCTGCGTCCCGCCGCGACCAAAGCGCCGTTCGGCGTCTCGGCTCGAGCCGCGGACGCCAAGGCAACCGACAGCATCAACGTCAGGAGCGCGGACTGGCGAAGCATCATGACGGCCCTTTCTGCCGGCCGCGACGCCCGAAAAGCGGCGGGGCTACGGCTTTTTCTGTGGTGGCGCAAACGACTGATCGCTGAACGGCGACGTCGTCGGCATCTGGATGGCAACGAATCCGCGCTGCATCATTTGATGGCAGGAATTGCAGCTGTCAGTCAGTTCGCCGACCGCTTTCGTGAAGCGCTTGAAGTCCTTGGCGTCGATGGCGTCGGAAATCGACTGGACTGGCTTTGTCATCGTCGTGACGTTGCTGACGGGAATGCCCTCATACAGCACCGCCGCCTCCAACAAACCGGCCTTGAGCTGGCGAAGTTCATATGCCGCCAGTTCCCAGTTCTGGGCCTTGCCGGCCAACCACAGCTTGATGTGCCGCGTCTGCACCGCGTTCATAATGTCGCCGAGCCGTGGGACATATTGTTCATTGGTCGGCGATGCGTTCAAAGTGGACTGGCCGGGCTGCGCAATGGCCAGCGGTGCCGACGCGCAAGCCATCAGCAGGGCAACAATATATCCACGTAATTTCATCCGAAGCTCCAAGCGTCTACCGTTTCTGTCGCCCGTGTAGCATGGCCGGCTCCTGCGTGGTTGATATCCATCAAGGTGGGCGCGGGGGGCTGCTGTGCCGTCATCACGGGCGCGCGCGGGCAGACGAGTATGCCCCCGCGCCATCACGAAGAAATGAGCACCGGGCGAACATCGCCTAAAAACAAAGATTCGTGACGAGATTCCCGCGCTTGTCCTTGATCGCGAGCGGGCATTCCATGCGCTTCAAGGCCTTCTTGGCGTCTTCGTCGCCGAGCGCGGCGGCGCGCTCATAATAGGCCTTGGCGGCGGCGCTATCCTTCGGACCGCCACGGCCTTCCTGGGCGAACGCACCCATCTGCGCCAGCGCACCGGGATGATTCTGGGCGGCCGCCTTCTCGAACAGATTTCGCGCGGCGACATCGTCCTTTGGCCCGCCGGTGCCTTCGGCCAGCATCAGTCCGAGCTGATATTGCGCCTCCGCATTGGTCTCGGCGGCCTTCGCCAAGAGCTCGCGCGCACGCGCGGGATCCGCCGCCCCGCCGCTGCCGCCAAGCGCCGCCAGATTGCTGACGCCACGGGGATTGCCGGCCTGTGCCGCGCGCTCAAACAGCTTTCGCGCCTGCGCCTCATCCTTGGCGACGCCGGAGCCGGTGCCATAGAGCACGCCGAGTTCGACCATCGCCGAGGTCGAGCCCTTGTCGGCCGCCTTGCGCCAGGCGGCGACCGCCTCGGGCAACTGCCGATTGGCGGCGTAAGCGCGGCCAAGCTGGTAAAGCGCGCGGCGCGACGAGCCGGCGGCGATCCTGCAAAATTTGATCGCGGTCGCGATATCCGATGCCGCGACGTCCGGCGTGCCCTTGACGTCGGCCGGCTTGTCGGGATCGGCGGGGTCGGCGGCGAGCCGGTCGCACAGCACCAGATCGGCCGACTGCGCGCTCAACTGACATGGACCGGCCAACCATCCGGCTGCCACAATCGCCATCGCCGCGAGGAGAATTCGGCCTGTTGCAGCCCGAGAAAGCGCGCACGACTGTTTCATCAGGGTTCACCGATTGAGGCGGCAGGTTAGCTTCGAAGAACGGACGGATTCAAGGCTCGAGCCCGGACTCGCGCAGCACCGGGGCGACCTCCGGCGAGGCGAGATATTTCAACAGCGCGTCGGCCTGCGCGGCCTTCGCCGACGCCGCCCAGCGACCGGCCGAAAACACCGCCGCCGTCTGCAGCTCGCGCGGGATCGGCCCGACCACGTCGACGCCCGCGACCTGTTTCAACTCGCTGATCTGCTGCACCGCCAGATCGGCCTCGCCGCTGACCAGCAATGCTGCGGTCAGGCCCGACGGGATGATCCGGGCGTGTGCGTTGATCTCGGATGCGATTCCCAGACGCTCGATCAGTTGCGCGAAGAAGATGCCGCTGGCGCCGATGCGCGAATAGGCGATCGAACGCGCGCCGAGCAGGGCCGCGCGCAACGCCGGTTCGGTCGCGATGTCAGGATGCGCGGCGCCGGCCTTGACCGCGATGCCGACAAAGGAACGCGCGAGATCGACGCAGCTTGATGCGACCACGCTTCCCTGGCCGGCGAGATCGTCGAGCCCCTGCTTGGTCAAGATGACGACGTCGGCCGTCTCGCCGCCGCGCAATCGATCCAGAAGCCCCAAGGTCGGCGCGAAATCGGCGTCGATGCGCGCACCGCCCGCGGCCTGGTATCGTCCGGCAAGGCCGCGCACCGCTCCCATCAGCGCGAGCGTCGAGAGCACGCGAACGACGTCTTCCATCTCAACTCCCTCGTCGCGGTTCTCAATCGGGATCGCTTCTAGCAGCCCACCGCGCCGCAGGCGAACCGGAAACCGTGCCGTGAGAAGAAAGCGGTATGGAGCCGAAAGGCAGCGCCAAAACGCAATGATCCGCCAAAGCGGCCAGCGCCTTGGCGGATCAGGTTGCGGTCCGGACCGCCCCCGGGGCCGGATCTGTGTGTTCTCTCGTCTTAGGCCGCGGCCGCCTTGGCGGAGGTCGGCACCGACGAGATCGTCTTCAGGATCTGCGAAGCGATCTGGTAGGGGTCGCCCTGCGAGTTCGGACGGCGGTCTTCCAGATAGCCCTTGTAGCCGTTATTGGCGAAGCTGTGGGGCACGCGGATCGAGGCGCCGCGGTCCGCGATACCGTAGCTGAAGGTATCGATCGAGGCGGTCTCGTGCTTGCCGGTCAGACGCATGTGGTTGTCCGGTCCGTAGACGGCGATGTGTTCGGCGCGGTTGACCTTGAACGCTTCCATCAGCTTCTCGAAGTACTCCTTGCCGCCGACTTCGCGCATGTACTTGGTCGAGAAGTTGGCATGCATGCCCGAGCCGTTCCAGTCGGTATCGCCGAGCGGCTTGCAGTGGAATTCGATATCGACGCCGTACTTCTCAGTCAGGCGCAGCATCAAATAGCGAGCCATCCACATCTCGTCAGCGGCCTTCTTGGAGCCCTTGCCGAAGATCTGGAATTCCCACTGGCCCTTCGCCACTTCGGCGTTGATGCCTTCGTGGTTGATGCCGGCGGCGAGGCAGAGGTCGAGATGCTCTTCCACCATCTTGCGGGCGACATCGCCGACATTCTTGTAGCCGACGCCGGTGTAGTACGGGCCCTGCGGCGCCGGATAGCCGCTGGACGGGAAGCCGAGCGGACGGCCGTCCTTGTAGAAGAAATACTCCTGCTCGAAGCCGAACCAGGCGCCTTCGTCGTCGAGAATGGTGGCGCGCTTGTTCGACGCGTGCGGCGTCTTGCCATCGGGCATCATCACTTCGCACATCACCAGCGCGCCATTGGTGCGCGCGCCGTCCGGGTAAACGGCGACCGGCTTCAGCACGCAATCCGAGCTGTGGCCTTCGGCCTGCATGGTCGAGCTTCCATCGAATCCCCACAGCGGAAGCTGTTCGAGCGTCGGAAATGCGTCGAATTCCTTGATCTGCGTCTTGCCGCGTAAATTCGGCACCGGCGTGTAGCCGTCGAGCCAGATATACTCGAGCTTGTACTTGGTCATTGAGCCTCTCATTAGTTTGATGATGCGAAAGGTGGGGAACCGAAGGCTATTGGTCACCACAAGCATACCCGGCCACCATCGGCCAGCCTCTCTCAAGCAATAAAAGTGCCAAATTGCCGCAGTGCGGCACCTGGAGCGAACGTCGGGATGATCCCCGGCCCCGGCCGTCGGACTCACATTTCAGGTGCGGCAAAGGCGCGCGGGGTGCGCAGGCAAAAGGCAGCCGTACGAAGCGGTCGGGCCCCCAATGGCGCACGTTTCTGCAGCATCCACCGGCCCGTCCCCTCGCTGCGATTAAAGCCGCGGCAACTCCATGCGTCACCCGGCGCGGGGATCGCCTGCTTCCGCAACGTTGCCAGCGGCTCAAGCGTTAGCCAGCCAAGAACTGCCCTGCTGCAATCAAAATCACGAAATGCCTATTATTTATACATAAAATGACTTTTCATTGATCAGGTTGCACCAGTGACATGCAGGGACGATATCGGAATCCGTAACCAATCGAGAACGAGTCGGGCGCAGCATGGTTGATGTGCGTCAACCGTTCTGCAGCAAACCAGCGTAACATCAACCAAAAGGAGAGATGGAGAGATGAATTCGAGTGTGAATCAAGGGTCCGCCAGGAT
>JBAUUA010001178.1:0-1524 GCA_049582465.1 Bradyrhizobium sp.
GAGAAATAGCGGAGGGATTTTCGGTGGCGTGGCGGATGGTGGCTTTGGCCGCTGGTTTTCTTTGCATCCATGGAGAGGTCATGGCCTTCGACATCGAAGCCCACCGCGGCGGCCGCGCGCTGATGCCGGAAAACACGCTTCGGTCTTTCGCCAACGCGCTGTCGATGGGGGTGGACACGCTGGAGCTCGACATCGGCGTCACGCAGGACGGTGCGATCGTCGTCTCCCATGAGCGCGGCCTCAATCCCGACCTCGCGCGCGGGCCCGATGGCGCGTATATCGCCGCGCCCGGCATTCCCTTCATCCGCCTGCCGCTGGCGGAGGTCAAAAAATACGACGTCGGCCGCATCAGGCCGGACAGTGCCTACGCCGGACAGTTTCCCGACCAGCTGGCGGTACCGGGCACGCCGATCCCGACCTTGAGCGAGGTTTTTGCGCTGGTGCGCAAATCCGGCGACGGGCATGTGCGCCTCAACATCGAAACCAAGATCGATCCCAACCACCCCGACGAATCCCCCGACCCGCAGCGTTTTGTCAGCCTGCTGCTCGATCTCGCCGCCGCCGAGAAATTCGAGGACCGCATCATGGTGCAGTCGTTCGACTGGCGCACGTTGCAGATCGTGCAGAAGCTCGCGCCCGCGATCCCCACCGTCTATCTCACCCAGCAGAAGGGCAACGCGCCGACGGTGTCGCTGCAGAGAGCTTCCGAGTGGACCGCGGGCTTTGATCCCGCCGAACATGGCGGCTCGCTGCCGCGCACCATCAAGGACGCCGGCGGCGCGATCTGGTCGCCTTATTTCGGCGACGTCACGCCGGAGCTGGTCGCGGAATCCCACGGCCTCGGGCTCAAGGTCGTGGTCTGGACCGTCAACAAGAAAGACGACATCGCGCGCCTGATCGACGCCGGCGTCGACGGCATCATCTCCGACCGCCCTGATCTGCTGCGCGAGGTCGCCGGCGAGAAGGGCATCGCCTTGCCGCCAGCGTTTCCGGTGACGCCGTGATGGCGCGATGAGGTTAGTGCCTGGCTGGTGACGGCGATGTCTTCGCCGTCGTCGGCACGGCAGCCCTGGCCTGGTCGAGATCCCGGATGCGCTTCACCCGGGCAATGTCGGCGAAGGCGCGGTCGACTTCGTGCAAGCGATAGAGGGCGATGCTGCGATCGATATAGGCCTCTGCAAAATTCCGATCGAGCCGGATCGCCTGATCGAAGTCGGCAATCGCGCGGGACACCTCGCCGCCGCGGTACGCGGTGATCCCGCGCTCCCAATAGGATTTGGCATCATGAGGCTGCGTTTCATCAGCCTTCGCATCAGGAGCCTTGATGTCAGAAGCCTTGTCCTCGGGAGCCTTGGCATCAGAAGCCTTGGCCTCAGAAGCCTTGGCCTCAGAAGCCTCGGCATCAACAGCCTTGGCATCACCAGCCTTGGCATCGTGCGATCCGGCATCTTGCCCGGCGGTCTCGGGAGGTGCGCTGGCAACGACGTTTGCCGGAGCGCTGGCTGCATCGGCCGCTGTCTGGGC
>JBAUUA010001179.1:0-2254 GCA_049582465.1 Bradyrhizobium sp.
GTGATCGTGACCGGCCTGTTTGTCGCGATCTCCATGACCTCGGGCGGCGGCGCCTGGGATAACGCCAAGAAGTACATCGAGGACGGCCATTACGGCGGCAAGGGCTCCGACGCCCACAAGGCCGCGGTCACCGGCGACACCGTCGGCGATCCCTACAAGGATACGGCCGGCCCCGCCGTCAACCCGATGATCAAGATCACCAACATCGTGGCCTTGCTACTGTTGGCGATCCTCGCGCACTAAGCGGCGATACCTATCAAGACAAAACCCCGCGGTGCGAGCCGCGGGGTTTTTCATTGGGAGCCTGCGCGGGACAGATACGTCATTGCGAGCAAAGCGAAGCAATCCATGGTGCGACGAGCACAAGCTGAATTGCTTCGTCGCGTACGCGCTCTTGCGCAAACGCTTCGCGTTTGTCGCAGGCAATGACGGCCGCTAGAGGCGGGACGTCCGCCTAGTTGAAGCTGAGCAGCTTGAACAGCGGCGCGAGGTAGCTGAGTTCCTGGCCCGAGGTCTGCGTGGTGCGGCTGATGAAGTCGAAGATCTTGCCGTCCTTCAGCCCGTAATTGGCGAGCCGCTGCACCTGGCGATTCTTGTCGAAATAGATCGCGATGACACGCTGGTCGACGACCTTCTGATTCATGAAGGCGACCGGGCGCTCGGAGCGCTGCGAGATGTAGTAGAACACCTCGCCGTTGAGGGTAGCGACCGTCGAGGGCGTTCCCATCACGATCAGCACCTGATCCTGGCTCGCCCCGATCGGGATCTGCTCGAGCGCGCCCGGGGGAAGGATATAGCCTTTCTGGAACTCCTCGCCGGTGAGGCAGCCGCCCAGCGTCGCGCAGAGTAGCGCGACAGCGGCGGCCGCGCGCACGCGGCGCCAGCGCGCCGGCAGGCTGCGCGAAGAACAGGCACGAGGAGGTCTCTGGCTCGTCTCGGTCATTCCGGAACTGGTCCCGTCCCCTTGCATCCCGCGAGGCGTTGACGTACCGGGCAGCACGCTGGATTGCAACAGGCGCGGGCACCCAATACGGAAACCGTTGGGGCTCGCTCGCGGAACCCACAATGCTTTGGCCGTTCAATCACTTCAGGAAACCTCGGATGCCCCTGCGGGGCACCATTGAAGCCATCTATGGCATGATCGTGACGCAAGCGCGAGAACCGTTGTTTTACCGGGACTTGGGCGTGCCGGACAGCGTGGATGGGCGATTCGACCTCCTGGTGCTGCATTTGTGGATGGTCTTGCGGCGGCTGAGGGTGGCCGAGGGGGGCGCGGCGCTGTCCCAGGCGCTGTTCGACCGCTTCTGCGAGGACATGGACGCCAATTTGCGCGAGATGGGGGTTGGCGACCTCACCGTGCCCAAACGCATGCAGGCCTTCGGAGAGGCGTTCTACGGCCGTTCAGCGGCCTATGATCTGGCTGTCGCCGATAGCCGCGAGGCGCTGGCGCAGGCGCTGTGCAAGAATATCCTGAACGGCGGCCAGATCGAAAACGCGCGGCGGCTCGCTTATTATACGGAAGCCGCCAACGAGGCTCTGGCGGGGCTGGACGAGGGCACGATCCAGCGGGCATCGTGGCGGTTTCCTTCGCCGGCGCGGGTGGGCGTAGCGCAATGAATCGACCGAGCAGCACCGTCGACAAGCCCGATCCCTGGCGCGCTCCCGTCACGGTGGCGCAGATCCCGGAGACCGGATTGCATCTCGATATCGCAGCGAGCCCGGTCGAACGCGCGGCCATGGCCGAGGTCGGGGGCTTGCGCGAAATTCTGTCGGCCGATGCCTCGCTCGATGTCACGCCGATAGGCGGGGGCCGATTTCATGTTGGCGGTCGCGTGCGGGCACGGATCGGACAGACCTGTGTGGTGACGCTGGATCCGATCGAGAACGATATCGACGAAGAGATCGACCTGATCTTCGCGCCGCCGGAGCAAATTCTCGAACTCTCCGATCTCGTCGACGATGCCGCCGAAAGCGACGTCGAAATCCCCGATCCGCCGGAGCCGATCGTCAACGGCGTGATCGATCTCGGCCGGATCGCGACCGATGCGTTGTTCCTGGCCGTCGATCCCTATCCGCGCCGGCCCGACGCGGTTTTCGAGCCGCCGGTCGAAGCCACCGATCCCGATGCCCATCCGTTTGCCGCCCTCAAAGCGCTCAAGCTCGAGCCCAAAACACCCGGCACGAAGAAGCCGAAAGGGCGCTAACGGGCGCTGGCGCCGGCGTGGGGCGCGCGTTCCAGTGCCGCTGGATACCG
>JBAUUA010001180.1:0-16011 GCA_049582465.1 Bradyrhizobium sp.
CCGAATGGCCCGAAAGGAATTCAGCAACCGCCTTGGCGTTATCGCAGTGCTTCTGCATGCGCAACGGCAGCGTCTCGATGCCGGTCAGGATCAGGAACGCGTTGAACGGCGACAGCGCCGGGCCGAGGTCGCGCAGGCCCAGCACGCGGCAGGCGATGGCGAAGGCAAAATTGCCGAACGTCTCCTGCAGCTTGATGCCGTGGTATTCGGGGCGCGGTTCGCTCAACATCGGGTACTTGTTGTCCTTCGACCAGTCGAAGGTGCCGGCGTCGACGATGATGCCGCCGATCGAGTTGCCGTGGCCTGCGAGGAACTTGGTCAGCGAATGCACGACAATGTCGGCGCCGTGATCGATGGGGCGGATCAGGTAGGGTGTCGCCAGCGTATTGTCGACGATCAGCGGCACACCGGCCTCGTGGGCCACGGCCGAGATTGCCTCGATATCGGTGATGCTGCCGGCGGGGTTGGCGATCGATTCGACGAAGATCGCCTTGGTGTGCGGCGTCACCGCGCGCTTGAAGCTGTCGATGTCATCGGGATCGGCCCAGACGACGTTCCAGCCGAAGCTCTTGAAGGCATGGGTGAACTGGTTGATCGAGCCACCATAGAGCTTGCGCGCGGCGATGAATTCGTCGCCGGGCCGCAGCAATTGGTGAAGCGCCACGACCTGCGCGGCATGTCCCGAAGCAACGGCCAGCGCGGCGGTGCCGCCTTCGAGTGCGGCGACACGTTCCTCGAGCACCGCATTGGTCGGATTTCCAATTCGCGTATAGATATTTCCGAATGCCTGCAGCCCGAACAGCGAGGCGGCGTGGTCGGCGTCGTTGAACACGAATGACGTGGTCTGATAAATCGGCGTCACGCGCGCGCCGGTGGTGGGATCGGGCTGCGCGCCGGCATGAACGGCAAGGGTCGAAAATCCGGGAAGACGATCGGTCATATCATTTCCTTTTTGAAGGTCTCATCGCTTGGGGGCGGCCAGGCGGCCGCATCGCGAAAGATGAGCGGCGCGAATATAGTTCGAGACGGTGCAGGCCCGCCTCCTCCTTTTGGGGGACAATCGCGGCAGCGGCGTCCGCCGTCAAGGCAGCGTGAGGCGTCATCTATCTGTTCGCAATGGCCGTGCTTCGTTTCGCCGCGCCCGCAGAACGATCGTTTCGCATTTGCGTCACGAAGGTTCGTTCTTGTTTTTCGCGGCGCGATCGGAGGCGGCGGTTTCGCCGCCGCCGAGGCTCGTCCGGTTCAACGAAAGCCGCATGCCCTGGGTCGGTATCGGCGCGCGCTTGGAACTCAGGGTGCGCGAATTGACGCCCATCCATGAAATCTCCGAGGACAGCCGGCCATATTCGATCTTGGGGCAGCGGTTCATCACGACCTTGAGGCCGGCGGCTTCGGCCTTGGCCGCGGCGGCATCGTCGCGCGCGCCGAGCTGCATCCAGATCACCTTCGGCAACGGCGACATTTTCAAGGCTTCGTCCACCACCGGCATGATGTGGCTGGAATTGCGGAAGATGTCGATCATGTCGACCGGACGCTCGATATCGGCGAGCGAGGCCGCGAACGGCTTTCCCAGCAGATCTTTGCCGACGTGACCGGGATTGACCGGAATCATGTCGTAGCCGCGCTGCGCCAGATATTTGAAGGCGAAGTAGCTCGGCCGCACATTGACCGGCGATGCCCCGACCATCGCGATCGTCTTCACGCCGTTGAGGATTTCGCGGATGTAATCGTCGGAATAGGCGTCATGGTTCATTTGGAGCTATCATTCATGTTTCAGCCGTCATTGCGAGGAGCAAAGCGACGAAGCAATCCATTCTTCCTTCGCAGAGTACGATCGATTGCTTCGCGGAGCTTCTCATCGGGCGGCGCTGCGCGTCGACCCGTTGGCCCGCAAGGATGGGAGTCAATTATTTATCCTGCCACTTCGGCTCGCGCTTTTCGATGAAGGCGCCGATGCCTTCTTCGGCGTCGCGCGCCATCATGTTCTCGGTCATCACTTCCGCCGCATAGCGATAGGCGTCGGCAAGGCTCATTTCGGCCTGGCGGTAGAACGCAGCTTTGCCGAGCTTGATCGTATAGGCAGACTTGAGCGCGACCTTTTGCGCCAGCGCGATCGCCGCATCCCGCTCGGTGCCGGCGGTGACGACGCGGTTGACGAGCCCGATGTCGCGCGCCCGCGCGGCCGGAACCGGCTCGCCGGTGAGCAGCATTTCCATCGCCTGCTTGCGCGGCACGTTGCGCGACAGCGCCACCATCGGGGTCGAACAGAACAACCCGATATCGACGCCCGGCGTGGCGAAGGCCGCCGCTTCCGAGGCGACCGCGAGGTCGCAGCTCGCCACCAGCTGGCAGCCGGCTGCGGTGGCGATGCCCTGGACCGCGGCGACGACCGGCTTCGGCAGGTGCACGACGGCCTGCATCATCGCGCTGCAGGCATTCATCATTTGCGCGAAATAGGCCCGCCCGCGATCGGCGTCGGCGCGGCGTGCGGTCAGTTCCTTCATGTCGTGACCGGCGGAGAAGGCCGGGCCGTTGGCCGCGATCACCACCGCACGCACGCTCTTGTCGTCGTGAATTTCCCGCAGCGCCGCGTGCAGTTCCGCGATCAGGCCCTCCGACAGGCTGTTGCGGCTGGCGGGCCGGTTGAGCGTCAGCACCGCGATGCTGCCGAGCGTCTCGCGCAGGAGAATCGGAGATTGCGGCGTGGCGGCGCGTGCGGTCTGGCTCATGATCGAATATCCGCTCGATATCTACTTGTTATTCGCTTGGGCAGATGCGTCACCTTAATGTAACAAGCGGGACGAGGCGAGGGCAGGCGAAGCAGATGGCAATTGCGAAAATGAGCGTGGCCGAGTTGGAGGCATTCCTCCGTGCCGAATTCCCGCAATCCTTCGGCAGCGGCGATACGGCCATCGAACACGCCGACGGCGAAACCTGCCTGTTACGGCAGCGCTACAGCGAGCGCATGCTGCGCCCGGGAGGGACGGTCTCGGGACCCACGCTGATGGCGCTGGCCGATTGCGCCATGTATGTAGTGCTGCTCTCGGCGATCGGCCCGGTGGGGCTTGCGGTAACGACCAACCTCAATATCAATTTTCTCCGTAAAGGCGCGCCGGGGCAGGATGTGCTGGCGGCGGCGCGGCTTCTGAAATTGGGCAAGCGGCTGGCGGTCGGCGAGGTCAATCTGCTGTCGGGCACCTCGCCCGACCCGATCGCCCATGTTACCTCGACCTATTCCATTCCAAAGACTTGAAGATTCATGCGGTAATATAGCACCATATTTACAAGCCATTGGTTTTACTTGATTAATTATCGTGAGCGGGCATTGACGCGCGCGGTGCGCTTATCTAGAAACGCCGCAGTTCGGGCACGCACGCGTCCGATATCCCCCATTCACGGATTTCCCCAAATGAAAACGTTTTCGGCAAAGCCCGCCGAGGTGACGAAGAAGTGGGTGCTGATCGACGCCAAAGGTCTGGTGGTCGGTCGGCTCGCTTCCCTGGTCGCGATGCGCCTTCGCGGCAAACACCTCCCGACCTACACGCCTCACGTCGATTGCGGCGACCATGTCATCATCATCAACGCGGCGCATGCGGTGCTCACCGGGCGCAAGCGCGACAACAAGGTCTATTACAATCACACCGGCTTCATCGGTGGCATCAAGGAACGCACGGCCAAGTCGATCCTCGAGGGCCGTTTCCCCGAGCGCGTCGTCGAGAAGGCCATCGAGCGCATGATTCCGCGCGGGCCGCTTGGCCGCGTGCAGCTCGGCAATCTCCGTGTCTATCCCGGCCCCGAGCATCCGCACGAGGCCCAGCAACCCGAGAAGATCGATATCGCCGCGATGAATCGCAAGAACATGAGGGCCGCATAAGATGTCCGACACCATGCAGTCTCTCGATCAGCTGTCGCAGTTGAAGCCGGCCACGCCCGAAGCGCCGAAATACGTCAAGAAGGTCGACAAATACGGCCGCGCCTACGCCACTGGCAAGCGCAAGGACGCGGTCGCCCGCGTCTGGATCAAGCCGGGCGCCGGCAAGATCCTGGTCAACACCCGCGAGGTCGAAGTCTATTTCGCCCGTCCGGTGCTGCGGATGATGATCCAGCAGCCGCTGGTCGCTGCCGCCCGCGCGGGCCAGTACGACGTGATCTGCACCGTGACCGGGGGTGGTCTGTCGGGCCAGGCTGGCGCGGTCCGTCACGGCATCTCGAAGGCACTGACCTATTTCGAGCCGGATCTGCGCGGCGTCCTGAAGAAGGGCGGTTTCCTCACCCGCGACTCCCGCACCGTCGAGCGCAAGAAGTACGGCCGCGCCAAGGCGCGCAAGTCGTTCCAGTTCTCGAAGCGCTAAAATTTGCAGCAAAAGCTGCGTATCTGGAACCAGGAAAGGGCGCCTTCGGGCGCCCTTTTTCATTGCGGCTTTCCGTTACGAATTTTCCGAACAGTTAACGCAGTTTTTCGTGAAAACTTGTGCGTGCGCGCAAACGGAATTCGAACAGAGCAGTCGTAGGTTTCGCCTCGGTGATGGCGTGCGCTCTGCCTTCAGCTGCGCTTCATCCGCTGCATCACAAACGCTGGCTGGCCCATGTCGCTCGATACTCCCACGCTTTACATCATCGCCACCATGATCGCGGCGATGCTGGGTGCCATGCTGCTGCTGTTCGGCAACCAGGAAAAGATCCGGGCGCTGAAATGGTGGGGAACCGCCTACCTGCTCGGCGCCAGCTCGGTCGGGCTCTGGACGGTCACCGGCGGCACGCTCGGCGAGATGCCGTCGCTGGTGCTGAACGCCGTCGGCTTCATCGCCTGCGGCATTGTCTGGAACGCAGCCCGCGTGTTTCGCGGTCGCAAGCCCAATCTGCCCGGGCTGGCTCTCGGTGCCATCGCCTGGATCGCCGCCGCCCTGACGGTAGCGCCGGCGGCATCCATGATGCGCGTGATCATCGGGGCCGGCATTGTCACGATCTACGCGGCGTTGACGGCCACCGAATTGTGGACCGAGCGTCGCCGCGCCCTGCAGCGGCGCTGGCCCCTGATCGTCGTGCCGGTCATGCACGGTTTCGTGCTGATGCTGCCGATCCTGCTTGGCAGCCTGCTGCAGCCGTACGACCCGAAATTCGCCTCGAGCGTCTGGGTGACCGGATTCTCCGTCGAACTCGTGCTCTATGCCATTGGCACCGTGTTCGTCATCTTCATCCTGGTTTCCGAGCGGGCGGTGATCGCGCACAAGACGGCGGCCTCGACAGACCCGCTGACCGGCATGTTCAATCGTCGCGGCTTCGCGGAAGCCTCGTCGCGCCTGATCGACCGCGAAGCCAATGCTGGCCGTCCGGTGACGGCGCTGATTTTCGACATCGACCATTTCAAGTCGATCAACGATCGCTTCGGCCACGCCGCGGGCGACGAGGTTCTCAAACTGTTTTCCATCGTCGTGATCAACACACTGCGGTTGTCAGACCTGTCGGGGCGTGTCGGCGGCGAGGAATTCGCGGCCTTGCTGCCGTGCTCACTGGAAGAGGGCGTGATTGCCGCCGAAAGGGTGCGCACGGCTTTCGCGAACTCCGGAATCGTGGTCGAGACCGGCCCGGTCGACACCACCGTCAGCATCGGCGTCGCGGGCGGGCCGGCAGGCACTGAACTCGAGGTGCTGCTGGCGGCGGCCGATACCGCGCTCTATCAGACCAAACGCACCGGCCGCAACCGCGTCGAGGCGGCCGAGGAACTGCCGCTGTCGCTGGAAAACCAGCGCCGCAAGACCGTAGGCGTTGCGCATCCGCCGGAGACGGGCGTCGTCAAGCTGGCATGAATAGGGCGGCGGTAACCTGCTGTTTACCATTCGCTTCCTATCATTGCGGTTATGTTCGCGCCCCGTAACCACAATGTCCGCGCCGTCCTGATGTCGCTCGAAGCCGCAGCCGCATCGGCCCGTGGCGGCTTCGCCTGCATGTTCTCGACGTCGGACGAATACGAGACGGCGCTGATCACCGAGCGCCGTGCGCAGGGCCGCTACGACCAGCCGCGCAGCCGCTGGCCGGCCGTGATGATGTTCGTCGGCTGCACGCTCCTGGTGGTCGGCACCGTGCTGCTGTTGAACTGAATCGCTGTTGCAGAAGATGACGCCGGGGCGCCGCGAGGCGCCTTTTTCTTTTCCGGGGTTCGGTGATAGAGACGTCGGGTTCCCAACGAGAGGCCGTAAACGCCATGATTACCGAAATCGCACAAATCGACGTCACGCCCGGCAGCGAGAAGGACTTTGAGGCGGCGGTCGCAAAGGCCCGTCCGCTGTTCCTCCGCGCCAAGGGCGGCAAGGGTTTTGAACTCCACAAGTCGATCGAAAAGCCGCAGCGCTACCGGCTGGTGGCGAAATGGGAGACGCTGGAGAACCATACCGTCGATTTCCGGGGCTCGGAGGATTTCACGGCGTGGCGCGGGCTGGTCGGCCAGTATTTTGCCGCGCCGCCTGAGGTCGAACATACCGAGACGGTGCTGACCTCGGCGGGCTGAACGTCCGCCGCATCCTGCGACGCCTCACGCCGCGACCGGCTCGGCGGAGGCTTCGTCGGTCTTGAAATAGTCGATCATGACTTTCACGATCGCCATCAGCGGCAGCGCCAGCGCGAGCCCCCAGATTCCGAACACCACGCCGAGCAGGATCTGGAACGCAAACAGGGTGGCGGGGGGGATCTCCAGCGCCTGACGCTGCAGCATCGGCGTGAGAATATAGCTTTCCAGCGCGTGAACGCCGACGAAAAGCACCAGCGAGCTGGCCGCGGCGACCCAACCGGACGCAAGGCTCGCGAGCACCACGATCAGCCCGCCGATCAGCGCGCCGACGGTCGGAATGAACGTCAGCAGTCCCGCCTGGATGCCCAGGATGAACGAACCCGGGATGCCGATGATGCTGAGGCCGATCCAGGTCACCACGAAGACCACGAACATGGTGATGATCTGCGCGATCAGCCATCGCTCCAGCGTCTCGCTGATGCGATCGACGATCACGGTGGCGCGGGCGCGATGCCGCGCGGGGGCCATGAACAACAGCCCTTTGCGATAGACGCTCGGCTGCGCGGCGAAGGTCAGCCCGAGAAAGAGAACGATAAAGAAATTGCCGACTGCGCTCACGGTGCCCAGCAGCAATTTGAAGGTCTGGCTGACGATCGCGCCGCCACTGGAAGCGAGCGCGCCTGCGCTCGGCAGGTTGTGCGTCGGTGCGGGAGCCGGCGTTGCCGTGGTCGACGAAGCCGCCGGCGCCGCGGTCGAGTTGCCGAGCTCGAAATAGCTGGTGTCGATGCCGTTCCGCTCCAGAAAGGCTTTGACGCCGACCAGCTGGCCCTTGATCGTATCGCTCAGCGCGGTCGCCTGTTGCGCGATGGTGGTGCCGCCGAGGAAGACCACGCCCGACAACAGCATCGCCAGCACCAGGCAGACGATGGTGAGCCGCAGCGCATGCGGCAGCTGCACGACGCGGTCGAGCATCGCGGTCAGGGCATTGAGCGCGACGCCGAGCAGCATTCCGGCGAAGATCAGAAACAGCGTCGCGGCATAGTACCAGGTGAACATGAGCAGGGTGGCAAAGCCGACGATGCCGATGCCGCCGACCGATATTGCCCAGGCCAGATCGCTGCGGGATGGGCGAGGTTCGTGAGCCGATACTGCCACCTTGATTCCTTCTTTGACGCCGTTTGCAGCCGCACTCTTTCGTCAATCGCGCCCGGGATCAAGCTCGACGGGCGCGCCGGTTTGACGCTGACGCCTGCCCTGTGCCAAGCGATGAGCGGAAACGGGTAGGCGAGGGGCGGCTTGGCATGAACTTGAAATGGCTCGGGCCTTTGGCCCTGTTGGCCGCACTGTTCATCGGCGACCAGATCAGGATCAACCGGCCCGGTCACAAATACCGCCTGACGCTTGAAGTGGACACGCCCGAGGGGACAAAATCGGCCTCCGGCGTCCTGTCCGTGCATCCCGACCGGGGATTCAGCCGTCGCGGCCAAACCGCTACGAAGGGCGATGCCGTCTTCGTCGATCTCGGCGGCGGCAAAAACCTGGTCGCCCTGCTGGCCCATATCGACAAGACGGTCGATCTCGACGGCATCAACTATCTGGCATTGCGCGCCTACAGGGCCGCCGGCCGCAATCCGTCGTTCAATGACATGAGCCGGATGACCGGCGTGGTCCCCGTGACTGGCGCATTGACCCCCATTCTGGTGGCCTTCGCCGACCCCGGCGATCCCGCAACCGCGCGCAACGTCGCGCCGGACGATCTGGAGGCGGCGTTCGGCAAGGGATTTCATCTGCACCGCATGACCGTGGAGGTCGTGCCGAACGGCTTCTGGCCGCTCGATTTCGGCAGCCCCCTCGGCGAGCCGGTGACGCGCGGGATCGAGGCGAAATTGAAGTGGCTGAGCGGGGCGGACGATGCGGCGGCGATCGCGGTCAAGGCGGCCGGATTGCCGGCCGCCGCCCCCTTCGACGCCAAAGAGGCGTTTACGCGAAAATAGCATCGCCGCATTGCGGCCTAACCCGTTGATCCCTTGCCGGCAGGCAGGCATGATCCGTTCCGGAACGCCGTGAGGTGAGATCGAGATTGACGACGATGAGAAGGCCGGTGGTCGGTGTGATCGGAAACGCCTACCGCATCGAAAATCGATTTGCCACGCAAATGGTCGGAGAGCGAAATCTCCGCGCCGTGGCCGAGGTTTCGGGCGCGCTGCCGCTGATGTTCGCGGGCTGCCCCGACATCACCGATATCGGGGCGTTGCTCGATACAGTCGATGGCGTGGTGCTGACCGGCGCCCGCGCCAACGTCCACCCGACCCGTTTCGGCACCGAGCCGGATCCTCGGCACGAACCCTACGACATCAAGCGCGACGATCTGGCGCTGGCGCTGTCGGAAGCCTGCGTCGCCCGCGGCGTGCCGCTGTTCGGCATCTGCCGAGGCCTGCAGGAGATGAACGTCGCCTTTGGCGGCTCGCTGCATCCGGAAATCCGCGAACTGCCCGGCCGCATGAACCACCGGATGCCGCGGCTGGAGAACGGCGAAATCCACCCCGACCCCAACGTCATCTTCGCCGATCGCCATGAGGTCGCCCTCGTCCCCGGCGGCGCGTTTGCGCAGATCCTCAAATGCGAGTCCATCCGCGTCAACTCTCTGCACGGCCAGGGCATCCTCGAGCCGGGCAAGCGGGTGGTGATCGAGGGCGTGGCGGAGGACGGTACCATCGAGGCGATCCGGATTGCGGACGCGCCGGGCTTTGCGCTGGGCGTGCAGTGGCACGCCGAATACGATCCGCAGCGCAATCCGATCAACCGCGCGCTGTTCCAGGCCTTTGGCGAGGCGCTGATGGCTCGCCAGCATCCGGGATAGCTCATGATTGGCCGGGAACTGGCCTGATTCGGCAAGAACAGCCGATTGCAAGAATTAGTTTGAAACCAAGGGAACCTTGGGGCTCCGAGATTATTGGGAGCTAGACCCGTACGCCGCGGGACCGTTTGCGCGCGACAATTTGCCGACGCGACAATTTGCTGAAATGTTCGACGCCATAAGTGAGCAACTGGCACGGGCTAATCCACTAGCTCCAAATGAAAGTGCCGGGCACCATGCCTATTGGTCGGTCTGCCGTTCTTCGCGCCGTTCTGGTTGTCGAAGATGAGATGCTGCTGCGCATGCGCGCGGTGGATATGGTCGAGGACGCCGGATTTACCGCCGTTGAAGCGATAAATGCCGACGATGCAATTGCTGTCCTCGAATCCCGCTCGGATATCGAACTACTGTTCACCGATATCCAGATGCCCGGAAGCATGGACGGGCTCAAGCTCGCCTACGCTGTCCATGAGCGATGGCCGTTGATCAAGATCATCCTGGTGTCCGGTCAACTGAAACTGACCGACGATGACAAGCCTGCCGACAGCCGCTTCTTCGGAAAACCCCTGGACGGGAAGCAATTGATCGAGGAAATGCAGGACATGATGGGCAAGGGCGCCTTGAAAGTCGTGCCGGACGATATTTCCACGCTGATCGCGAAAGCATTGCATCCGGAAGCAAACGGTAGGCCGGCCCGACCGGCATTGGCCGGTGCAACATCACAGGAGTTCCTGACCGCGGAAAACGACAGCCTTCGTCTGTTGCTCGAGCAGGCGGGTATCGATGCCAAGGTTCTGCTGGCTCAAGCGGGCATCGACGCAAAGGAACGCGAAGCTGCCGACAAATTGCAGAAGCTTATCCTGGAAGAACTGCATCACCGCATCAAGAACACGCTCGCGACCGTCAGCGCCATTGCGTCGCAAAGCCTGCGGACGGCGACAAGCATCGAACACGGTCAACATGCCATCGAAGGCCGGCTCGTCGCACTGGGGCGGGCGCATGACCTGCTGTTGCAGGCAAGATGGGCCAATGCAAGCCTCGAACATACAATCCGCGGCGCGACCGAGCCCTACGTCAGCATTGGATCAGGCCGGATCTCGATACAGGGACCCGAGATCAGGATCACGTCGGGAGCCGTGATCGCGCTGGCCATGACACTCAATGAGCTTTGTACCAACACCACGAAATTCGGCGCGCTGTCGGTGCCGGCGGGCCGCATCGAGATCGTCTGGAAGATCGATGAAGCGATGCAGCGGTTGCATCTGACGTGGTCCGAGAAGAACGGCCCGATGGTCCATGCGCCGTCCCGTCAGAGTTTCGGGACCCGCCTGATGGGCTCGCTCGGACAGCAATTGAAAGGTGAGGTCAAGTTGACCTACGATCCGACGGGGTTCGTCTACGTCCTGAACGTGCCAATGGCTTCGCTGGTTGCGCCAGCCTGATGTAGCTCCGGAATCCATAACCCATGCAAGGGTTATGGATTCCGGGACGCTGCTGGATATTGCTAGGCCGCCTTGCTGGCCTTCTCCACCTTCACGCCCCCGCCTTCGAGCAGCATGACCTTGTTGAGCAGCTTCACCAGCGCGTAGACGGATTGGATCGCGGGCGCGGCGGTATTGGTCAGCTTGGCCATTTCCAGGATCGAGCCGATCAGCGCTTCGGTTTCCAGCGAGCGGCCGGCTTCCACGTCCTGCAGCATCGACGTCTTGTGGGCGCCGACGGCCTCGGCGCCGGCGATCCGCTTTTCGATGGAAACGCGGAAGGTGACGCCGAGCTTCTGCGCGATGTCCTGGGCTTCCTTCATCATCGCCGCCGCCAGTTGGCGGGTCTCGGCGAACTGGCAGATGTCGACCAGCGTGGCATGTGTCAGCGCCGAGATCGGGTTGAACGAGAGGTTGCCCCACGCCTTCAGCCAGATCTCCGAGCGGATATCCGGCAGCACCATGGATTTCAGTCCGGCCTTGACGAAGCGGTCGTGTAATTCCTTGACCCGCTCGGTCTCCTTGCCGTCGAGTTCGCCGATCGGGAAGCGGTCGCCTTCGACATGGTGGATCACGCCCGGGGCGATCGCGGCCGCGGCCGGGTAGACCACGCAGCCGATGATCCGCTTCGGATCGATATGCTTGGTGAGCACGCCGGAGGGATCGAGACTGTCCAGCCGGTGATTGTCGTACTGGCCGCCGAGCCGCTGGAAATACCACCAGGGCAGCCCGTTCTGCACGGTCAGCACGATGGTGTCGGGACCGAGCAGTGAATCGATATCGCGCACCACCTGATCGAGGAAGTGCGCCTTCACCGCCAGCACGACGATGTCCTGTTTGCCGGCCTCGGCCGGCTTGTTGACGGCCTTCACCTTGGCGGTCTGGACCTTGCCGTCATGCCACACCAGCTTCAGTCCGCTTTTCTGGATCGCAGCGAGATGCGCACCCTGGTCGATCACGGTGACGTCCTCGCCCGCGAGCGCGAACTTGGCCGCCAGCAGGCCGCCGATAGCGCCGGCGCCGACCACGCAGATCTTCTTCGCACTCGGCGGTGCGCCCAGCAGATACGGGCTCGGCAGTACCTGGTCGAAAACATTGCTGAGGCTGCCGACGCCGTCGATCACGATGTCCACCACGTTATGGGCGTCGCCCATGGTGCCGGCGCCGAGCGAGGTGCCGCAGGCGATGACGTCGCCCGGCATCAGCGTCACGTCTTTCGATATGGCGGCAACCAGCCGGTGCGGCGGGAAGAACATGTCGGCGACCGGATAGTTCTGCCTTTCCTTGCCGTTCAGGACGGTCTTGACCGATAGCTTCATCGGATCGACGCCGGTGGCGATGACCGGACCGAAGACGCCAAACGTGTCAAAACTCTTGGCGCGCGCCCATTGTTCGAACGACTTGTCCTTGCGCAGGAGATCGACGGCGGTGACGTCGTTCACGCAGGTATAGCCGAAGATGTAATCGCCGGCCTCGGCTTCCCTGATGTTGAAGCACTTCTTGCCGATGACGACGCCGAGTTCGCCCTCGTAGATGATCTTTCCGGCATAGGTGGCCGGGCGCTGGATCGGCCGGTTAGCGGGCCAGTAGGCATTCGGCGCCTTCAGGAACCACAGCGGCTCTTTCGGCTCGGTGAAATCGTTCTTGGCGGCGAGCTGGTGGAAATTGTTCCACAGGCAAATCATCTTCGAAGGTTCGCAAGGGGTGAGCAGGCGAACGCTCGAAAGCTTCAGCGTCTCACCGGTCGGCTTCGCGCCGGCGAACATGTCGCCGTCGTGAACGGCGATGCTGTCGCCCTCCAGCGTGCCGAAGCCGGTCTTTCCATCCTGCTCGAAGCGGATCCATTTTGCCATTTGCGACCTCCCGGTGCGGTAAAGGGCGGCGTCATTCGATCGCGCCGCTCTATTGGGCAGTCTAGGCCCGATATCGAGTGCTGTATTCATGCAGCGCATCATTGCGCCACGTCGGCTATGCCGGAGCAATTGGGGGTAAACGCGTACGGCTTTTAGGATTTTCGGCGTGCGATCGTTTGAGGAGCGATCAGCCAAAAAAGAAAAAGGCGCCTCCGCCGGAAGCGCCTTTTGCAATTTTGGACCGTGAGGCGCGCGGATGCGCGCCGGATCACAGCGAGTAGTACATTTCGAATTCGACCGGATGCGGGGTCATTTCGAAACGCTCGACCTCGGTCATCTTCAGCTCGATATAGGCGTCGATGAAGTCGTCGTCGAACACGCCGCCGTTCTTGAGGAAGGCGCGGTCCTTGTCGAGATTTTCCAGCGCCTCGCGCAGCGAACCGCACACGGTGGGGATCTGCTTCAGCTCTTCCTTCGGCAGATCGTACAGATCCTTGTCCATTGCGGGGCCCGGATCGAGCTTGTTCTTGATGCCGTCGAGGCCGGCCATCAGCATCGCGGCGAAGCCGAGATAGGGATTGGCCATCGGATCGGGGAAACGCACCTCGACGCGCTTGGCCTTCGGGTTCGAGGTGTAGGGGATGCGGCAGGAGGCCGAGCGGTTGCGCGCGGAGTAGGCGAGCAGCACCGGCGCCTCATAGCCCGGGACCAGACGCTTGTAGGAGTTGGTCGACGGGTTGGTGAAGGCGTTGATCGCCTTGGCGTGCTTGATGATGCCGGCGATGTAGGACAGGCAGGTCTCCGAGAGGTCGGCGTATTTGTTGCCGGCAAACACCGGCTTGCCGTCCTTCCAGATCGACTGGTGGCAGTGCATGCCCGAGCCGTTGTCGCCATAAACTGGCTTCGGCATGAAGGTGGCGGTCTTGCCGTAGATGTGGGCGACCTGATGGATGCAATATTTGTAGATCTGCATCTGGTCGGCCATCAGCGTCAGGGTGTCGAACTTCATGCCGAGTTCGTGCTGGGCGGAAGCGACTTCGTGGTGATGCTTCTCGACCTTGACGCCCATCTTGGCCATGGCGCCGAGCATTTCCGAACGCATGTCCTGCACCGAATCCTGCGGCGGGACCGGGAAGTAGCCGGCCTTGGTGCGGATGCGGTGACCGAGGTTGCCGCCCTCATATTCGGTGTCCGAGTTGATCGGCAGTTCCACCGAGTCCAGCTTGAAGCCGGTGTTGTAGGGGGTGGTCTGGAAGCGGACGTCGTCGAATACGAAGAACTCGGCTTCGGGTCCGAAGAACACGGTGTCGCCGACGCCCATCGACTTGACCATGGCCTCGGCCTTCTTGGCCATGCCGCGCGGGTCACGGTTGTAGGGCTCGCCGGTGGTCGGCTCCAGCACGTCGCAGGTGATGACCATCGTGGTCTCGGCGAAGAACGGATCGATCGTCGCGGTGACCGGGTCGGGCATCAGGCACATGTCGGATTCGTTGATCGCCTTCCAGCCGGCGATCGAGGAGCCATCGAACATGACGCCTTCGGCAAACGTGTCCTCTTCGATCATGCCGACGTCGAACGTCACATGCTGCCACTTGCCGCGCGGATCGGTGAAGCGCAGGTCGACGTATTTGACGTCGTTGTCCTTGATCGATTTCAGGACGTCTTTGGCGGTCTTCATGAGTACCCCTTTTGCTTACTGGTCGTCGCGATCTGGCCGCAGCCGCGACCGTCGGTCAAGCTCAATACAATCGGGGGAAGCTCAATACAATATCAGACTATCGGCAGATCCGGTAACAAATGCGGCTGGTTCGCAAACTCCGGCTCAGATGGCGTCCAGCCCGGATTCTCCGGTTCGGATGCGGATGGCCTCTTCGATGTTGGATACGAAGATCTTGTCGTCGCCGATGCGCCCGGTCTGGGCCGCGCGCCTGATCGCGTCGATCGCCCGCTCGACAAGATCATCCCCGATCACGATCTCGATCTTCACCTTGGGTAGAAAGTCCACGATATATTCGGCGCCGCGATAGAGCTCGGCGTGACCCTTCTGCCGGCCGAAACCCTTGGCTTCGGTCACGGTGATGCCTTGGAGTCCGACTTCCTGGAGCGCTTCCTTAACCTCGTCGAGCTTGAATGGCTTGATGATGGCTTCGATCTTCTTCACTGAGCGCCTCCCGGGCATTTCCAAAATTCAGACAGACTTGTTTCGAGGTTGCGCTGATGTCGCGCAGGTTGTTCGATCGTTCGTCCTGACGCGTCGCCGGGGAATACCAACAATTGCCGTTGAGCACGATCATCCAGAGCCGGCTTCCTCAAAAGCAGGGTCTATGCCAAGTTGTTAAGACGCCTGATTTTGAAATGTTATCAGCCTTTTGTCGGGCATTCGCCCGACGTCGGGTTGAAACGTCCACCATACCCCAGCCTACCAAATAGGCAAACAGGTCAATCGGCATGCAATCCCTAGCGGTTGGGCTTCGCGTGGCATAGGAAATGCCTCAGGATGAGGCGCTTTTACCAGGGATTTGGCATGGAAGTTCTCACCACGGCTGAAATGGAGCGTGCCGATCGGCTGACCATTGCCGCCGGCACGCCCGGCTTCGCGCTGATGCTGAGTGCCGGTCAGGCCGTGGCCGAGGCTGCGATGGAGCTGGTGGAGGAGGGTCTGATCCTCGTCGTCGCCGGGCCCGGCAATAATGGCGGCGATGGCTTCGTGGCGGCGGCGGAGCTTTCGGCACGCGGCCGCGAGGTCTCCGTGATGCTGGCGTGCGAGCGGGACAACCTGCAGGGCGACGCGGCCTCCGCGGCGAAGGGGTGGAAACATCCGCTGTTGCCGTTCAATCCGCAGGCGATCGGCAAGCCGGCGCTGATCATCGATGCGCTGTTCGGCGCCGGCCTCAACCGGCCGGTGAGCGGTGAGCCGCATGAGGTGATTGAGGCGATCAACGCCAACGGTGCGCCGGTGCTCGCCGTCGACCTGCCGAGCGGCATCAACGGCACCAGCGGGTCGGTCATGGGCACCGCGGTCCGCGCCACCGAGACCATCACCTTCTTCCGGCGCAAGCCGGCGCATTTGCTGTTGCCCGGGCGCATGCATTGCGGCCGCGTGCGCGTCGCCGATATCGGCATCGATCCGAACGTACTTTCGGAAATTCAACCGCAGACGTTCGAGAACGTCCCTGATACCTGGTGTGCAGCTTTCCCGGTGCCGAAGATCGACGGGCATAAATACGCGCGCGGCCACGCCGTCGTCGTTTCCGGCGACATCGCTGCGACGGGGGCGGCGCGGATGTCGGCGCGCGGCGCCTTGCGGGCCGGCGC
>JBAUUA010001181.1:0-3868 GCA_049582465.1 Bradyrhizobium sp.
CGTGGCGTTCCATCCACCAGGTCACGCCGGAGCGGGGAACAGGGAAGACGGCCGGGTTGGATGGCGGCGCGGCGCATCCAGGCCGCAAACCGCAAGGTGATCGTGGTGGAAGCGGCGGGCCAGATCGGCGGCCGCTGCCTCACCGACACCACGACCTTCGACGTGCCGTTCGACCGCGGTGCGCGCTGGCTGCACAATCCCGACAGCAATCCGATGATCAGGCTCGGCCGCGGCGCCGGGCTCGACGTTTCCGCAGGCCCCTTCGGCCAGAAAATCCGGGTCGGCCGTCGCAACGCGCGCGCCGGGGAAACCGAGGAATTCCTGGCGGCGCTGGTGCGCGCCAACCGCGCCATCGACGAGGCCTCGCGCGGCAGGGCCGATGTCTCCTGCGCCTCGGCACTGCCGAAGGATCTTGGCGACTGGGCCGGCACGGCGGAATTCGTGCTCGGCGCCAATGCCACGGGCAAGGACCTGAAGGATGTCTCGGCGATGGACAGGGCCCGCGCCGGCGATCGCAATGCCGTGGTCGCCTGCCGCCAGGGGCTGGGCACCCTGATCGCGAAACTCGGCGAGCAGGTCCCGCTGGCACTGTCGACGCCAGCAAGCCGCATCGCCTGGAGCAACCGCGATGTCACGGTGGAGACACCGGCCGGCAAGATCGCCGCCCGCGCCGCCGTAATCACCGTTTCGAGCGACGTACTGACGGCGGGCAATATCAAATTCACCCCCGATCTCCCCAAGCGCCAGCTTGATGCGGCGGCGAAACTCGGCCTCGGCAGCTACGATCGCATCGCGCTTTTGTTGCCCGGCAATCCGCTGGGCCTGGAACGCAACGACGTCCTCATCGAGCAGAGCAATTCGACGCGAACCGCGCTGCTGCTCGCCAATATCGGGGGATCGTCGCTGTGCTCGATCGACGTTGCGGGCTCGTTCGGCCGCGAGCTGTCGGCGCAGGGCGAAAAGGCGATGATTGCCTTTGCGGTGGAATGGCTGACCAAGCTGTTCGGCAGCGACGCAACGTCAGCCATCAAAAAATCGAGCGCGACCCGCTGGAATGCGGCGCCGTTCGCGCTCGGCGCGATGTCGGTGGCCGCGCCCGGCGGCCAGCCGTCGCGAAAAATCCTCGCCGAGCCGGTTGGCTGCCTGTTCCTCGCCGGCGAAGCGACCCACGAAACGATGTGGGGAACGGTCGACGGCGCCTGGGAAAGCGGCGAGCGCGCGGCGGAAGCGGCACTGCGCAAGATCGGCGCGCTCCGGGAGGAGCCATTGGCGGGGCCGGCGCCGGCGGCAAAGCAGCGGCGGCATTCAAGGTCGGTGAGAGGGCCGATCGATTGAAACAGGACCGGCCCAGGGCGCTGATCTCGTGGTCGAGCGGCAAGGACAGCGCGTTCTCGCTGCATGAAGTGCGGCGCGCCGGCGAGTTCGAGGTGGTCGGCGCGCTGACGACGGTGACCGAGACCTTCGACCGGGTCTCGATCCACGGCGTGCGGCAGGAGATTTTGCAGGCGCAACTTGCGGCGGCGGGCCTGCCGCCGCGCATCGTGCCGATCCCCTATCCCTGTCCGAACGAGATCTACGAGGCGCGCATGGGGGAGCAGGTCGCGCGCGCCGTGCGCGAAGGCATCACCCACATCATCTTCGGCGATCTGTTCCTTGCCGATATCCGCGCCTATCGCGAGCAGAAGCTTGCGGGCACCGGCATCACGCCGGTGTTTCCGCTGTGGGACCGGCCGACCTTGCCGCTGGCGCATGCCATGATCGACAGCGGCCTGCAGGCCTATCTTGCCACCGTCGATCTGAAGAAACTGCCGGCGGAGTTCGCCGGTCGCAAATTCGATTTGCAGTTGCTCGCCGATCTGCCCGACGGCGTCGATCCCTGCGGCGAGAACGGCGAGTTTCATACCTGCGTGGTAGCGGGACCGATCTTTTCGCAGCCGATTCCGGTCGCGACCGGTGAGCGCGTCGAACGTGACGGCTACGGCTATTGCGATCTGGTGATGAAATGAAGCGGAATCGTAGGGTGGGCAAAGCGTAGCGTGCCCACCATTTTTTAAGATGGTGGGCACGGCGCAAGAGCGCCTTTGCCCACCCTACGATTCCGCTTTATCAGCGCAACACTCCGTCGAGCGCCGGCAGGCCGACGATCACGGCGGCGGCGATCAGGGCGTAGCAGATGGCGCGAAACAGTTTTTCGCTGGCGTGGCCGAACAGCCGGGCGCCGAGCCAGACGCCGATGCCATAGACCGGGCCGACCAGAAGCGAAAACCGGATGGCGTCGGCGGTGATCAGCCCGGTCAGCGAATAGCTCGTCAGCGAAAAGAAATCCGAGGCGCCGAAGAACAGCAGGATGTTGGCGCGCGAGATTGCGGAAGGAAGCGGCCGGCCAAGCCAATAGCCGACGATCGGCGGCCCGCCGGTCTGCGCGAGCCCGCTGCAGAAGCCGGACAGGCCGCCGATGCCGACCGACAGCGCCGGATGATCCTTGCCGCGACAGCGCCAGCCCGACAAGAGCAACAGCAGCAGCGCGAACACGAAGCCGGAGATGATCCAGCGCGTCGTCACCGGCTCGAGCCGGCTGAGAAAATACGTTCCGACGGGCACGCCGACCAGGGCGCCCGACACCATCACCGCGGTCGCCTTGCGCTCGGCATGTTGCCAGGCGTTGGGCAGGAGCGGCGCGGCGCCGACGAAATCGATAATGAGCAGCAGGGCTGCGACCAGCCGTGGCGCGGCCAGACTGCTGGCCAGCGGCATGAAGATCAGCGCGGAGCCGAAGCCGGAAAATCCGCGCGCCGTACCCGACACGAAGGCGATGACGCAGATGGCGATCGCGACGGTGGTGCTGATGTCCGAGGGGATGAGACCGCGAAGGCTCATCCCCGCAGCACGCCGCCGGTCTTCTTCGCCACTTCCGCCACGATCCTGGCGCCGACCGCGTCGATCTCCTGGTCGGTCATGGTTTTCTCGCGCGGCTGGATGGTCACCGCGATCGCGATGGATTTCTTGCCGTCCTCGATGCCCTTGCCCTCATAGACGTCGAACACGGTGACAT
This sequence comes from Bradyrhizobium sp., assembly GCA_049582465.1. Lineage (GTDB taxonomy): Bacteria > Pseudomonadota > Alphaproteobacteria > Rhizobiales > Xanthobacteraceae > Bradyrhizobium. Next base: position 3,053 of record JBAUUA010001181.1, read on the forward strand.
CTGTGATCAGCTTCTTGTCGACGCCTTGCGCCGCGCGCACGATGTCGCCCGCTTTGACGCCGCGATCGACAATGAACGCGAAGTCGCGCGACACCGGCTGGAACGCCGACAGCTCAAGCACGGGCTTGGCGCGGGTCGGCCGCTGCTTGGCGGCGGGAATGCGGTCGAGGATCACCTCGAACGCGATCAGCGGACCGTCGGCGCGCAATGCTTCCAGCGCGCGCGGATGCAGCTCGCCGAAATAGCCGAGCACGATTTGTGGGCCGATCTGGATGGTGCCGGAACGTCCGGGATGCAGCCAGCCGGGCCCGCCGGGCACGATCTGCAGCGCCTGCATCGGCGCGCCGGCGGCCGACAGCACCGCGAATGCATCCGCTTTGCCGTCCAGTGCGTCGGCCATGGCCGAGCCGGACCAATGCCGTCCGACGCCCTTCGACGACGCAAAACCGTGGCGAATGCCTGAGGCAGCAACGAACTGGTCCTCGGGACCGTCGCCCCTGAAAACCTGGCTGACCTCGAACAGGGCCACATCCGGAAAACCGCGATCGGAATTCGCCTGTGCGGCTGCGACCAGGCCCGGCAGCAGGCTCGGCCGCATGTCGGACAGATCGGACGCAATGGGATTGGCGAGCGCGAGCTCGGGCTGCCCGCCGCCGAACAGCTCGGCCGCGGGCTTGGCGATGAACGACCACGTCACCGCCTCGACCATGCCGCGGGCGGCCAGCGCGCGCTTGGCGCGGCGGGTGCGCAGCTGGATCGCGGTCAGCACCGGCTTGCGCGCGTCGTCGCCGCGCTCGAACGGCGTCATCGGCACCT
>JBAUUA010001182.1:0-6068 GCA_049582465.1 Bradyrhizobium sp.
AACACCTGGCGCCATCTTGAAGTGTGGTACGGCATCATGGGCATCGGCGCCATCTGCCATACCGTCAATCCCAGGCTGTTCCCCGACCAGATCGCCTGGATCATCAACCACGCGCAGGACCGCGTGGTGATGACCGACATCACCTTCGTGCCGATCCTGGAAAAGATCGCCGACAAGCTTCCCAGCGTCGAACGCTATGTCGTGCTCACCGACAAGGCGCACATGCCGCAGACCACGCTGAAGAACGCGGTCGCCTATGAAGACTGGATCGCGCAGGCCGACGGGAACTTCAAGTGGAAGACCTTCGACGAGAATACCGCCGCCGCCATGTGCTACACGTCCGGTACGACCGGCGATCCCAAGGGCGTTCTGTATTCGCATCGCTCCAACGTTCTGCACGCGCTGATGGCCAACACCGGTGACTCCCTCGGAGCCAATGCCTGCGATACAATGCTGCCGGTGGTTCCCCTGTTCCATGCCAATAGCTGGGGCATCGCGTTTTCCGCGCCCTCGATGGGCACCAAGCTGGTGTTTCCCGGCGCCAAGCTCGACGGCGCCTCGGTGTACGAACTGCTGGACACCGAGAAAGTGACGCACACCGCCGGCGTGCCGACGGTGTGGCTGATGCTGCTCAATCACATGGCCGCCAACAATCTGAAGCTGCCGCATCTGCGCATGGTGGTGTGCGGCGGCTCGGCGATGCCGCGCTCGATGATCAAGACCTTCATCGACATGGGCGTCCACGCGCGCCACGCCTGGGGCATGACCGAGATGAGCCCGATCGGCACGCTTGCCGCCGAGAAGCCGCCGTTCACCGGCCTCTCCGGTGACGCCCGGCTCGACATCCTGCAAACCCAAGGCTACCCGCCGTTCGGCGTCCAGATGAAGATCACCGATGACGCCGGCAAGGAACTGCCATGGGACGGCAAGACGTTCGGCCGGCTCAAGGTGCGCGGCCCCGCGGTCTCGAAGGCCTATTTCCGCGTCGATGCCAACATCCTCGATGAGGACGGCTGGTTCGACACCGGCGACGTCGCGACCATCGACAAGCACGGCTACATGCGGATCACCGACCGCTCCAAGGATGTGATCAAATCCGGCGGCGAATGGATCTCCTCAATCGACCTGGAAAATCTCGCGGTCGGACATCCCGCGGTGGCGGAAGCCGCCGTCATCGGCGTCTACCATCCGAAATGGGACGAGCGCCCGCTTCTGATCGTGCAGCTCAAGCAGGGCCAGAGCGCAACGCGCGAAGACATCCTGAAATACATGGATGGAAAAATTGCAAAATGGTGGATGCCTGACGACATCGTGTTCATCGATGCCATTCCGCACACCGCGACCGGCAAGATCCTCAAGACCGCGCTGCGCGATCAGTTCAAGACCTACGCGTTCCCGACCGCGGCGGCGTAACGCCGGCGCGATCGCGTTATCCTGGCCTCTCCCCGCTTCCCGCGCGGGAGAGGCCATTGCTTTCGGCGATTGTCGCAATGCCGGTCGCTCATCATTGAGCTGGCGCAAGCCCGGCGCGTGATGACCCGATAGGCTGCATCGATGAGCCCTGATATCGGCAAGACATCCATTGCGACATCGTCCGCGAGTTGGCGCGATGTTCCGGCGACGGTGTGGACGCTCGGCTTCGTCTCGCTGTTGATGGACGTTTCGTCCGAGCTCATTCACAGCCTGCTGCCGGTGTTCCTCACCTCGGTCGTGGGCGCCAGCACGGTTTATGTCGGCCTGATCGAGGGCGTCGCGGAAGCAACCGCCGCCATCGCCAAGGTGTTTTCGGGCGCGCTCTCCGATCGCATCGGCAAGCGCAAGCTGCTGGTCGGCATCGGTTATGGTCTGTCGGCCGTCACCAAGCCGATATTCCCGCTGGCCGGCACCGCCTGGGAAGTTCTGGCCGCGCGATTCATCGATCGCATCGGCAAGGGGATCCGCGACGCGCCCCGCGATGCCCTGATCGCCGACATCACGCCTTCGGCCGTGCGCGGCGCGGGCTATGGCATCCGCCAGGCGCTCGATACGGTCGGCGCGTTTGTGGGCCCGCTGTCGGCGGTCGCGCTGATGGCGCTTTATGCCGACAATTTTCGCGCGGTGTTCTGGTGGGCGCTGCTGCCCGCGGGTCTCGCGGTGCTGCTGATCGTGATCGGCGTGCGCGAGCCGGACGGGACGCAAGCTTCGGCGCAGCGCGGCTGGCCGGTTCGCAAGCAAGACCTCAAACGGCTACCTCCGGCGTTCTGGATCGTCATTGCGATCGGCGTGGTGTTCGCGCTCGCCCGTTTCAGCCAGGCGTTTCTGGTGCTGAAGGCGCAAGCCGAGGGGCTGGCGCTGGCGCTGATCCCGCTGGTATTGGTCTGGATGAACCTCGTCTATGCGCTCACCGCAACGCCGGCCGGCATCCTCTCCGACAGGATCGGCCGGGTGAATGTGCTGCTGTGCGGGCTGGCGGCCCTGGTCGTCGCCGATCTGGCGCTGGCCTTCGTTCCCGGGCTCGGCGGGGTCGTCATCGGCGTCGGGCTTTGGGGCCTCTATCTCGGATTCTCGCAAGGACTGTTGTCGGCGCTGGTTGCCGATACCGCGCCGGAAGATCTGCGCGGCACGGCCTTCGGGCTGTTCAACCTCGTCACCGGCGGCGCCCTGCTTGCCGCCAGCGTACTGGCGGGATGGCTGTGGTCCGGCTTCGGACCGACCGCGACGTTCACCGCGGGCGCGGTGTTCTCCGGATTTGCCATCCTGGTCGTCGCGTTCGGCATCAAAACTCGCCCCGGCCCGGCGGCCTGACCGCGCGCCGGCATCCGGCCGCAGCTACAATTCGAAACAGCGAAAGCCGGTTTCCGGCCGGCTGAAGAACATCCGCTGCTCCCGCACGATCAGCACCAGCTGGTTCGGATCGTGCAGCTTGCTGCAAACGCGCTTCGCGATCGCCTTGTAAACGCGGGTCTCGGGATAAGGCGTCACGTTGAGATCTTCGATCGCCCAGCGCTGCAGGTTCAGGACATTGGTGTCGGGCGAGGTATGCACCGCGCGCGCGGCGATCGCCGCGGGCAAGGCCGCCTTGCCGGCGTCGGACAGATAGATCTGCGCCTCCGTCAGGTTGCCGGAATAGAGCGCCGAGGACAGATAGGAATCCCAGAGATTGAAGAAACTCAGCGCCGGCAGGATCGCGAACAGCACGATGGCGGCGAGATGACGGGGATCGCGCCCGCTCCACACGATCTCACGCCATGAAAATTCCCCGCCGGAAAACAGCAGGACGTCGAATATCGCCATGGCCGCGGTCCATGGCCAGACGATGTTGTTCCAGTCGAGCCCCATCGGGCCAAACATGGTCAGGATGAACAGGTGCATCGCCACCGCTGCCATCAGCGAGACGCGGCGGAAGCGCCGCGTCAAAAGGCCAATGCCGAAGGCGACCTGGATGAACGGGGCCGCCATCCCGACCCCATGAAGAAAAGGCACCGTGGCTGGAAAAAGATTGGTGATGGGTTGGACCAGCCATGGAAAATCATTCTCCATGAAATTCAGGTTGATCTTCTGCAGGCCCGAATAGATGTAGGTAAAGGCGACGATCAGCCTGAGAATGTTGAGCGTGCGCTGCTCGCCTTCGGCATCGGCGCCATTCCACGAATGCGCCGCCATGATCCCCAAGAGCAGGCTGTACTGAAAGACCCATGGCTGCCACCGCGTTTGATCCGTCAGACAGAAAGCGGCCATGATCGCGAGGAAGCCTGCGATCGGCCATCCCGGCTTGGGCGCGACAAGCGCGACCGCCGCCAGCGCGAAGAGCGCCACGTAGAGATCGAGCGCCACGGCGTCGCCGATGACGGGAAATAGCGATGAGACCGGCGCCAGCGGAAAGGACCGCGGCCCGATCCAGAGCGCGCTGGACATCCACAGGCCGATACAGAACACGAGAATGACGGTGTTTTTCAGCCAGAACAGGCGGCTGGCCGAAACGTCCACGACATCGGCTTTTTTCGAACGCAACTGGGCTTTGATTTCCGCCTCCCGCCGCCGCCGCCGGCCAACTTCCCGTCAATATCAGGCTTTTGGTGTCCCCCCGGGGGCTTTGGGTTCGCCGACCGCCGACGCGCAACAAAATTAACCAAATTCATGCTGCCCAAGGGAGAGGCATTCACCTCTTCCGCAGCAACGTTCCGACGAAAGGCGAATGGACCCGGCACCGCAGGTTTCTAATTTGCCGCACCGGCAAACCAAAAAGGCAAGGAAACGCCCCATATGAAAAAATCAATCGGACTTCGAACCATCCCGTGGCTATTGTTCGCGTCGCTGAGCGCGACCGCTGCGCACGCCGCCGGGAACAAGGTGGTGATCGGTGATATCGACGACATGTCAGGCCTGTATGCCGACGTGATCGGGCCCGGGGGCATCGAGGCCGCCAAGATGGCGATCGACGATTTCGGCGGCAGCGTACTCGGCAACAAGATCGAACTGTTGACGTCGGACCACCAGAACAAGCCCGACCTCGGCGCCCAGAAGTTCCGCGAATGGGCCGACCGCGACGGGCTGACCATGGTGCTCGGCGGATCGAACACCGGCGTCTCGATCGCGATGTCGACCATCGCCAAAGAAAAGAAGACACCGTTCTTCGCGATCGGCGCAGCCGGCGCCTCGCTGACCGGCAAGGACTGCACCCCCTACACGGTGCATTACGCCTACGACACCACGTCGCTCGGCAACGGCACCGCGACGACCATGGTGAAACAGGGCGGCAAGACCTGGTTCTTCCTCACCGCCGACTATGCGTTCGGCACCCAGTTGCAGGAAGCCGCGGCGAAAGTCGTGGAAGCCAATGGCGGCAAGGTGATCGGCGCGGTGCGCGTGCCGCTATCGACCTCCGACTTCTCGAGCTATTTGCTGCAGGCACAGAATTCCGGAGCCCAGGTACTCGGGCTCGCCAACGCCGGCAACGACTTCACCAACTCGATCAAGGCGGCCGACGAGTTCGGCATCGGCAAGACGATGAAGCCCGCCGCACTGCTCGCCTTCATCAGCGACATCCACAGCCTCGGACTCAAGACCGCCCAGGGCCTCTATCTCACCACCGGCTGGTACTGGGATCTCAACGACAAGACCCGCGCTTTCGCCAAGCGCTATTTCGAGAAGACCAAGCGCGAGCCGACCATGAACCAGGCGGCCTATTACTCGGCGACCATCACCTATCTCAACGCCGTCAAGGCCGCCGGCACCACCGACCCCGACAAGGTGATGGCGGAGCTGCACAAGGCCAAGATCGACGACATGTTTACCTCGAACGGCAAGATCCGCGCCGACGGCCTGATGGAACATGAGATGTACATCATGCAGGTCAAGAAGCCCGAGGAATCCAAGTATCCCTGGGATTACTACAAGCTGATCCAGACCATGTCCGGCGAGCAGGCATTCGGAAAGCTCGCCGATTCGGCCTGCCCGCTGGCCACGCACTAAGCCCAGCCAATCAATGCCAAGGCGCGCCCTGTTGCGACAGGGCGCGCGCTTTGCACATTTTCCGGCATAAACCGCTTCACAGCGCGCCGGAAAATGCGCTAGGTCACCTGCGCCCGGTTGCCGGCCCGAGCCGGACCGGCGGCTTACGTCCATATTGGAACATTCTGGGATGGCCCGCAGGTTTTCCGCTCCCTATCAGTCGGAGCCCGTGTCCAGCCTCGCCTCGTGGGCGCGCAATCTCGCGGTATTCTCCGTGGTCGCGGTGCTGGTTTCGATCCTCATCGTGCGCTTCGGCTTCCTCGAAATGAAACCGGCGCTCGCCACCTTCTTCGGCGCGCTGGGGATGGCCGGGCTGTCCATCCTGGTCAGCTTCGCCGCCTTTGCCGCGATCTGGCAGAACGGTTCGCGCGGCATGAGCCGCATCCTGCTGGCGCTCCTGATCGACGCGGTCGTGCTGGCCTACCCCGCCTATCTCTTCCTGCAGTATCGCAAGCTGCCGCCGATCCACGACATCACCACCGATCCGATCGATCCGCCGCGCTTCGAGGCGCTGGCGCGGCTGCGCACCGGCGAGGGCACCAACCCCGCGGTCTATGCCGGGCTCTATTCCGCCGAGC
>JBAUUA010001183.1:0-5908 GCA_049582465.1 Bradyrhizobium sp.
CTGCTGTTCTGTGCGGCCCTGGTGTGGGCGGCGCTGGGCAAGGTCGATGTCGTCGCGACCGCAACCGGAAAGATCGTCGTGAATGGCCGGACCAAGGTGATTCAGCCGGCCGAAACAGGGCTGGTCCGCGCGATTCACGTGCGCGACGGCGCAACGGTCCGGGCGGGAGACGTGCTGATCGAGCTGGATCCGACGATCAATGTCGCCGAACTTGATCATGTGAAAAGCGATCTGATGGCGGCCGGGCTCGAGGTTGCCCGCTTGCGTGCGGCACTTGCGACGGACGGCGATACGGTTGCCGACTTCACGCCGCCGGTGGGCGCCAGCCGGCAGCTGGTTGAGATGCAGCGTCAGTTGCTGGCGAGCCAGACGGCCGAACACGCCGCGAAGCTGGCGGAGATCCGATCCCAGCTGGCCCGGAAGGATGCGGAACGCGAGACAATCGCGGCGGCGATCGCCAAGCTCCACGCGACGATCCCGCTGCTTCAGGAGCGCGTCGACGTCCGAAAATTCCTGTACGACAAGGAAATCGGCTCCAAGATCACCTATCTTACCGAACTCCAGGACCTGGTCGGTCAGCAGCACGACGTGCTTGTCCAGCAAAGCAAGCTGCACGAGGCCGAAGCGGCGGTGGCCGAACTCACCCAGGCCAGGGTAAAGGCGGAATCGGAATACCGCCGAACGCTCTACGATGATCTCGCGAAAGCCCAGCAACGAGCCTCGGGCCTTGCCCAGGACGTCATCAAGGGAGAGCAGAAGGCCAGGCAGCAAATCCTTACCGCGCCGGTTGACGGTGTCGTGCAGCAATTGGCGGTGCACACGATCGGAGGGGTCGTCACGCCGGCGCAGGTCCTCGCCGTGATCGTGCCGCTCGACGCCAATCTGGAGATCTCGGCGAATGTGTCGAACCGTGACATCGGCTTTGTCGTCCCGGGACAAAGCGCGGCGATCAAGGTCGATACCTTCAATTTCACCCGTTACGGGCTGTTGCATGGCCGCGTGCTCGGCATTTCGCGCGATTCGATCGCCAACGACAGGCGTGATGACAAGGCGAGGGGCCAGCCCTCCGGCGCGGAAGGCGCCTCGAGCGAGCCCAAGGACCAGGAGCTGGTCTATGCTGCGCGCGTCAGCCTCGACCGCAGCGAAATGGAAATCGAAGGGCGATCCGTCGAGCTGTCGCCCGGCATGGCCGTGACGGTCGAGATCAAGACCGGCTCGCGGCGGATCATCAGCTACCTGCTGTCGCCGCTGGTACGGTATCATCAGGAAGTGCTGCGCGAGCGATAGCCACCAAGCGCGGACCGAGGGGGCGACTTGATCTGGCCGGCTTTCGGCTCAGTTTTCCTGATCGCCCAACTTCGCGGCCATCATTTCCTTCATCAGGGAAACCTCGACGACATCGCCGGGCTGGAGCTCGAAGTCCTCGTTTGCGGCAAGTTTCTCGATGCTGTTGGTGGCGTTTCTCATGACCGTTATGACGGGCTGGTTGCCGAGGCCGCGCGCAAGCTGTGACTTGGCCAGCACGGTATATTGAAGCTTATCGCCGGTGCTCTGCAGCTTGAACCGGATCTTGCTGAGCGCCACGGTGGCGTCCTGCAACTCCCGGAGCATATCGCTCCTGCGCTGGCCGTCGAGCCGGGCAATCTGTCGCGAAAGATCATCCCGTTGCCGTTGGGTCTGCATCAGCTGCGCCGCGGTCTGCAGCTTCTGGATGGATGACAGCAGCATCGCACGGCGCGCGTCGCTGACGCGCAGGCTTGTCAAGTTACCCCGGCTGAAGAGATCCTTGCTTCGCTCGAACTCATCGATGTCGGCCTGGTTTCCCTGCTCTTCGGTTTTCTGCTGCTGCGAAAGCACCTGGATCTCTGCGTCGGCCTGAACGATTCCGTGCTGCAGGAAGGCTCTTTCAGCGATCTCGTCCGCCTTGCGGGCCTTGAGCTGCTCGGCTTCGATGTTGACAATCGCCTGCGCCGTTGGCCGGGCAATCGGCACGTCGAGCAGGGCTTTCTGGTCAACGGTGGTCTGCTGTCCCAGTTCCTGCTGCAGGCGCCATACATGCGCCTGCTCCTTGGCAAATTCGGTCCAAAGCGACTCGTACTCGGCCTGCAGATCGGCGGATTCGAGGATCGGGTTGTTCATTCTCAGGCGGACGACGTCGTAACCGCCCGACAAGGCGACGGCCTGCCGTACGGTCATGAGGGGGCGATAGGTCTGTTCGCCGGGTTTGGAGACATCGCCGTTGACGTAGATTGGCCGGTATTCGGCGACTGTCGCGGTGACCTCATCGGGCTCGATCGTCACGGAGGTGTCGCGTCCATCCGGCGTTCGCTGCGGGAAGACTTTCGCCGCGAGCATGGCCTGCACCTTGGCCTGCACCTCCGCCGGCGACAGACCCGCGACGGGCAGCGTCCCCAGCAGCGGAAACGAGATCGTCCCATCCAATTGAATTGGAACACGCTGCTTGAGGGCCGGAAGCCGGGCCACGGAGATCTCGATCACGTCTCCCACATGCAATCTATACTCGGCCCTTGCCGGCACGATTGAGCACAGCAGAGCGAGCGCGACCAGCAATGGTTTCGCATCGCGCGCCTTTCCAGGTTGCGACGCGCCCCGGGTGGGCAAGGCCGCCTCCGCAAAGGCAAATCGGACGTTGGGCATGGTACACTCTCCAGTCGTCATCTTCAGTCATTGGTGCCTTGATGATCCCGCCAGCGCTGATTTCGGCCACGACAGGCGCGCGACGAAATCTGCCACCGGACCGCCAGGTTGTCCCCAGTTGCTGGACCAGATGATTTGCGAGCCGTCGGGCGAAGGCGAGGCGTGGGTTTCGCTCCAGTAATCGTGCTTGGCGTTGCGGGTCTGGATCACCCGGCGCAGCTCGCCGCTGCCGTCGATCCGTAACGCGACGACCTCCTGATAGAACGGTGCTACGTCCGGATGTCCGGCGACTTCGGGATAGGTGCCGCTGTAGGTTACGAAGACCCAGCCGGGACGATTGATGTTTCGGGTCGACGCGTGCTGGCCGTTGCCGTAAGGCGTAAGATCGGTGACGGCGCCGTTATCCAGGCGACGCTTGATGATGTGATATCTGTCCGGGTTTGCCTTGCTGATACCGACATACACATCGCTGCCGTCGGTATCGATGGTCATGTCGCCGTGCCCCGGCCGATGATGTTCGGTCCAGTGCTGCAGCTGGACGCCATCCGTCGTGAAGACGTAGGCGATGTCGGTTCCGTCAAACGTTTCGTTGGCACAGAACACGTACCGGCCCGACGGCGAGATGGAGCAATACCCGTTGCGGCCGGACAAATCCGTCAGATCGATATCCGGATATTTCCGTTGAGTGGACATGTCGTAGGCGAAAGCGACGAGCGCGCCCTCGCGGTTGGTGGCACGCACCACCAGTCTGGTCCCATCCCTGGACGGGTTGCCCTTGTAGGGGCCGAATTGCAGATTTTGGTAGCCGTCGAAAGTATAGACGGCGGTCCTGACATCCGACCGCGGATTCCAGGTGTAGATCTCGTCGCCGTCCACGCAGATCATCAATGACGGATCGAGCGGATGCCACTCGCATTCATTGGGAATGGTGCGGTGAAAGAGCGGGACATAGGTCGATCCGTCCAGGAAGCAGAGGCCGGAACAGCCGTTGGCGATCACCAGCAGGCTCTGGTCCGCGTTCCAGGCCTGCGAACTCGAGTAACGATGCGTGCAATAGGCGAGCTCGCAGGAGACGCCCGGCAGCATCTCCTGCCCGGGATCGGTCACGCGGGTAAATGGAGTCCCCGAGACCGGGTCAGTCACGGTTTGAAGATAGTCGGGATATGTCATGGGCGGCATCGCGGCGACATGCGCCGTCGTCAACGACTCGTAGCCTCGCGCTACGCCAAGGGGCAGCAAGAGCAGGCACAGCGCGCATAACGAATCAATCACTCGTCGTGACGTTTTCACCATCAAGTCCTGCTGCGGCCCGTGAAGAAAGTCGCCGGAACGCCACCACCGTCGGCTATTTGACGAGTCGTCCCGCGTCGCGAGCCGTTCGGTTGATGCTCTTGCGGATCAGACGGTCGATGTGGGTCACGTTGGCGCCATGGGCTTCGTGATTGGTCTCGTCCTGTGGCGTCGGCGCGTCGATCGGCGTGACTTCGGAGACCGCCACGACAGATTTCGGCAGCGCTCTGCTCAAATCGCCGGTGGAGAGCAGGGAGCCGTTATTTGTCGATTGTGTCAGCGACCCGTTGTTCATCGCCCAAATTGCCGCCTGTGTCCGGTTCTGGACCCGGATCTTGCGCAGGATCGCCTTGACGTGGACCTTTACGGTTGCTTCGGCGATCTCGATTTTTCGCGCGATGCATTTGTTGGAGTCACCTTCGATCAGGCAGCGCAGGATTATTTTCTCCCGCGGGGAAAGCCGGGGCGCGAGCGCGTCCTCCGCGGCAACGATGATCGGGTGGCCGTTTTCCTCGACCGGTGTCGCCACCGATACCGCCTCGCTGGGGCGATCGGCTTCAGCGCCGAGAACGTATGACAGAAAGGCAGGCGGAAAGATCGTTTCGCCCATCATCACCAGTTCGAGGGATTTGACGAACACATCGCACGCCATGACGTCGACGAAATATCCGTTGGCGCCTGCTCTAAATGCCGAAAGAAGCTCACCCAGCCGATAGCGATCGGCCACGATGGCGACCCGGCCGTCAGGGTGTCGGCGCTTGAAGAGCTCGATCTGTCCGAGCGCGGCGTCAAAATCAACGCCGCTATGGACGATGAGAAACAGTGGCTGCTGTGTTGGGAATTTGCTCGAAAGCAAATCGTCGGCGCATGATACGGAGGCCAGGATACGAAAATTTGCTGAACGCAGGATTCTGGCAAGTCCTTCTCGTAGCAAAATACTTTTGCCGACCAGTATGGTGGCGAAAGACTGTCGACGCCGCATGGAAACCCTCCCACTCCGCACGCTTACTGACAATCCGCAGACAAAGCTTCCCCCTGTCCCATTGGCTCAGTGCCAAAGGGGCTTATAAAGGTTTCTTCTGGGTGGAAGTTCTGGTGTCGGAAAAATGGATATTTCTATTGCGAGATGCTCTCTCCGTTCTTTCAGAAATGTTTCGTCATTCAAAATTTGAAAGCGGCACGCCCGTTTTCGTGACGCTTTAATGAACATTAGAGCTTAATTACCGATATCCCAATATACCATTGGTTATAGACGCGTACCCTTGGGCGAGCCCCGTTCTGGGGGACCGGCGTCGCGTCGGAAGGTCACCAAGGTGACATACTTAATTCCGAGGCGTCCCCAAGGATGGCTCCCGGTAACACTTTTGCGATGCAACGAAGCGCGAAAGATGGTGACACCGGGGAGGCTTGTGAGGAATAATATCCCCGGGCGCTGATATAAGGGGAAGGAAGGGCGGAGGAGCGCGCCTATGCGTTGTATTAGTGTGGTAGTCGCAGATTGCCATCCAGTTGTTTTAAAGGGTTTGACGAGTATTTTAGGACCGGGAAGTGGCTTCAAGGTCGTTGCGAGTTGCCGTGATGGTCCAAGCTTCGTCGATGCCATTCGACGTTTTATGCCGGATATCGGCGTTCTCGAAGTCTCATTGCCCGGCCTGACCGGCTTGGAAGTTCTGGCCCTCGTTAACTACGAGAATCTTCCAACGCGGCTGGTATTTTTTACGGCATCCGGTCAGGACCGCCAATTGGTCGCGCCGGCTCCCACCGGTGCTTATGGCGTTCTTCAAAAGGACGTGGCACCCGAAGTCCTGGTGCAGTTCCTGCGGCAGGTCGCGGACGGCCAGAGGCTGGTGCCGTCCGCCGATCAGGCTGCGGTTCGGGAGCAGAGGAGTAGCGCCATCACGGAGAACGTACCGTCGTTGCTGACAGACCGCGAGCGCCAGATCATGACCCTGGTATCAGA
>JBAUUA010001184.1:0-2531 GCA_049582465.1 Bradyrhizobium sp.
GTAAGCGCCGTTTTCAAGCCACGTCCCTGAGTGCTGACATGATGGGATAAGCCCACGGCAGGAGTTCGTCGATGCGTCTGTTGAGATGGCCATTGAGGATTTTGGTGATGACGTCGGTGAGGTAGGCGTGCGGGTCGATGCCGTTGAGTTTGCAGGTTTCAATCAGCGAAGCAATGACCGCCCAATGTTCGCCGCCGCCATCGGACCCGGCGAACAGCGCGTTCTTCCGATTCAGCGCGATGGGCCGAATGCTGCGCTCCACCACGTTTGAATCGATCTCGATGCGGCCGTCATCGAGGAAGCGGGTGAGACCGTCCCAGCGCGAGAGCGCATAGCGGATTGCCTCGGCGAGCTTGGTCTTCTGGCTGATCAACGCGAGCTTGGCACGCAGCCAGGGTTCGAGGTCATCAATGATCGGCCGGCTCCTGTCGTGGCGGACGGTCCGCCGCTCGTCGGCGCCGCGGCCGCGGATTTCCTTTTCGATGGCATAGAGTCGTGCGATGCGTTCGAGCGCCTCGCTGGCAATCGGCGTCGGGCCCGCAGCAGCGAGTTCGTAAAAGCGACGGCGGACATGGGACCAGCAGAAGGCGAGCTGCACGTCGCTGCGCTCGGCGAGCACCCGGTAACCGCCATAGCCGTCGACCTGCAAGATGCCGTTGAAGCCGGCGAGATGGGCGATCGGCCGCTCGGCCTTGCGATCGGGCGCATAGACGTAGGCGACCCCGGGCGGATCGGCGCCGCCCCACGGCCGGTCATCCCGCGCGTAGGCCCAGAGTTGCCCGGTCTTGGTGCGTCCGCGGCCCGGATCGAGCACCGGCGCCGTGGTCTCGTCGGCGAACAGTTTGGCCGAACGCTTCAGCGCCGCCAGCAGGCGCCCATGTACCGGCCGCAGCATAAAGGCAGCACGGCCCACCCAATCGGCCAAGGTTGAGCGATCGAGAGCGATGCCCTGCCGGGCGTAAATCTGAGCTTGGCGGTACAGCGGAAGATGATCGGCGTATTTGGCGACGAGAACCTGCGCCACGGTCGCCTCGGTCGGCAATCCGCCCTCGATCAGCCGCGCCGGAGCGGGCGCCTGCATCACTCCGTTCTCGCAAGCCCGGCAGGCATATTTGGGCCGGCGAATGACCAGCACGCGGAACTGTGCCGGCACGATATCGAGCCGCTCGCCGCTATCCTCGCCGATCCGATGCAACGCCTTTCCGCAGCACGGGCACGTGTGGTCGTCGATATCGATCACCATTTCGACGCGCGGCAGGTGCGCGGGAAGCGATTTCCGATTCAGGCGGCGCTTTGCGGATCGATTTGTCTGCTCGGCCGGATTGGCCGCGTCAGTCTCGGCCTCGCTGCTCGCTGCGGCCTGTTCCACGTCTTCGAGCCCGAGCAACATCTGATCTTCAGAAAGCCTCTCCGCGCGTCGCCCGAAGCGATGGCGCTGCAGTTCCTTGATGATCTGTAGAAGCCGCTCGTTACGCACCCGCTCCGCGATCAGCATCGCCTTCAGCGTGCCAGGATCGTCAGGAAGCGTATCCGCCAGACCGGTCATGGCGCGATTACATCATGCGTCACGATGCGTCGCGAGCTTTTCCAGCGAGATGATTCACTGTGCCGCAATCATCCCGGCTGCATCGGCGCGGGGGTCTCCCGCGCTGCGTGAACGCGCTTCCAATCGAGCCCCTCCAACAAGGCCGCGAGCTCTGCTGCCGACAGCCGCATCACTCCATCCTGCATGTTCGGCCAGCGGAACTTGCCATCCTCAAGCCGCTTGGCGAACAGGCACACGCCCGTGCCATCCCAGTAAATCAGCTTCACGCGGTCCGCCCGTTTTGCCCGGAACACATACACGGCGCCAGAGAACGGGTCGACCTGCATGGTCTCGCGTACCAGCGCCGCCAGACCCTCCGCGCCCTTGCGGAAGTCGACCGGCTTGGTGGCTACCATCACCCGAACCGCACCTGTGGGGCCGATCACGTGCCGGCCTTCAGGGCTCGAAGTATCGCCGCCACCGCCTTCGCCTCGGCTCCGCGACCGATCCGCACGGTCACGCCTTCGATCTCCACCTCGATGATTCCTGAGCTCCGATCCACCTGGCGCGTCCGCTTGCGCTGCCGTCCACGCGCTGCCCGTGCCCGCAACCCCGTTTCCACAACTGCCGGAACGAACAGCGCTGCCTCGGTGCCGGTGCTCTTCACCGCAGGCTGGCGCGCTTGCCGGCGCCATGTGAACAATTGCTGCGGCGTCAGCCCATGTCGACGCGCAACATCCGAAATGACAGCCCCAGGAGCAAGCGTCTCCTCGACAATGCGGGCTTTGTAGTCCCCCGAGAACCGCCGACGTCGGCCGGTTCCGGTGATCACCTCCAGCCGGCGCACAGGCTCCGGCTTAAGCGTATGGTCAAGCATAGACACAAGCCGATCTCCAATTCAGAGATCGTCAAACTCGCCCATCACCAACATCAGTAACAAGGTGCGGTCAGCACATCGCTTACCCACCAGTCGCCCAAATTCGATGTGCAATTACAGCGTTAGACC
>JBAUUA010001185.1:0-2717 GCA_049582465.1 Bradyrhizobium sp.
CCCGTGGAGTCGAGCACCGCGTCGGTGAACATGTGATGGCCGACATTGCGCATCAGCAGGAGGCTGCGGCCGTGCAGCTTGAGCTCCTTGCCGTCGGCGGTCTTGTAGACGCGGTCGGGATTAAGCGCGCGCTTGAGCGTCTTGCCGCCCTTCTCGAAATCGGCGGACAGCGTCCCGTCCATCAGGCCGAGCGTATTGCGGTAGACAAGCACCTTGTCTTCGGCATCGACCGCCGCGACGCTGTCTTCCATGTCGAGGATGGTGGAGACCGCCGATTCCAGGATCATGTCGGCGACGCCAGCCGGATCGTCCTTGCCGATGATGTTAGTGCGGTCGATTCTGACCTCGATATGCATGCCGTTGTTCACCAGCAGCACCGCGCTCGGCGCGGCCGGATCGCCCTGGAAGCCCGCGAACTGTGCGCCCGTTTTCAGCGCCGTGGCGTTGCCGCTCTTCAGCTTGACCGCGAGCTGGCCTGCGACGACGCTATAGGACGTCACATCGGTGTGGCTTCCGGTCGCCAGCGGCACGGCGGAATCGAGAAACGCCTTTGCCTTCGCGATCACCTTGTCGCCGCGCTCCTTGTTGTAGCCCTTGCCGGTTTCGCTCGGGTCGTGCGGGATCGCGTCGGTGCCGTAGAATGCATCGTAAAGGCTGCCCCAGCGCGCATTGGCGGCGTTCAGCGCATAGCGCGCGTTGGTAAGCGGCACCACCAGCTGCGGTCCGCAGATCTTGCCGATCTCCTCATCGACATTGGATGTCTCGACCTTGTGTGTCGCCGGTTCGGGCAGGAGATAACCGATCTCCTTGAGGAACGCGGTGTAGGCGTTCATATCGAACGGCTTGCCCTTGTGGGCGCGATGCCAGCCGTCGATTTTCGCCTGCAGGCCGTCGCGGATCGCCAGCAGCTCACGGTTCCGGGGCGCCAGATCGCGCAGGATGGCGGCAAGCCCGGCCCAGAAGCTATCCGGGGTAATTCCGGTCTTGGGCGTGGCTTCCTTGGCGATGAAATCGAACAAAACGGGGGCGATTTTCAATCCGTGGGCATCGATACGATTCATGATGGGATTTTCTCGCGAGAAACCGCGGCAAGGGGCGGTTTTCAGGGGGATAAACGGCAAAAGGGCCCCGCAAAGGGCCTTGTTCGGCGCCCTTTTAGCCCTAAAGGCGGGGCGATGAGAAGGCCCTTGGCGGCGTTGTTTTGCCGATTCGAAGGGCGGCTGGCACCGCTCAGATATTGGCGGCGAGGTCGGTGAGTTCGTCGAACAGAATGCCCGATTTAGCCAGCATCCGCTCGATTTCGTCAGTCCCCTCCGCGACCGAGCCCGCCGAGGTGTCGAGCGTCAATTCGCACGATGCCGGCGGCTGGTAATCGTTGCCGATGCCGGTGAAGGCGTGCAATGCGCCGGCGCGCGCCTTGGCGTAGTGGCCTTTGGGGTCGCGGCTCTCGCAGATCCCGGCCGGGGTCGCGACATAGACCTCGCGGAACAGCGTATCGGCGATGCGGCGCGCGGCGGCGCGATCCTCGCGTGACGGCGAAACCGCGGCGACGATGGCGATGTGGCCGTTGCGGGCGAGATGGGTGGCGACTTCGGCCAGCCGCCTGATGTTCTCGCTGCGGTCCTCCGCGGAGAAGCCGAGATCGCTGTTGAGGCCTGCGCGCAGCGTGTCGCCGTCGAGCAGTATCGGCGAACCGCCAGTGCCGAACAGCCGGCGTTCCAGCGCGCGCGCCAAGGTCGATTTTCCGGAGCCCGGCAGGCCGGTCAGCCAGACCACCGCGCCGCCATGGCGATAGCGTGCCGAACGCTCGTCGGGACGCAGCGCGGATTCCACCGGCACGATGTCGACGGGAAGGGCGCGCTGTCCGGCATCGACCGACAGCACCAGCCCGCCGCCGGCGATGCGGCCGTTGACCTCGATCACCAGCCGTCCGGTGCGGGGATTGTCGGTATAGGGATCGGCGGCAATTGGCTGCGCGAGCGAGATGTCGATCTCGCCGACATGATTGCGTGCGATCGATTTGTTCTCGACGCTCGACAGCTCGCCGGGATCGACCGCCTTCTCGATCGCGACCACGGTGGCGCGGCTCTCGCGCGTACCGAGCCGGACCAGGATCGAGGCGCCTGTAATCAGCGGCTGGTCGTGCAGCCAGAAAATGCGCGCGCGAACCCGGCGCGTATCGCGCGGGCTCGTGCCGACATGGGCGATGACGTCGCCGCGTTCGATGAACAATTCGCGATCGAGCGTGATGCCGACCGATCGTCCCGCGGTCTGCGCGCCCTTGACCAGCGTCACCGGCCAGCCTTCGACGCTCCTGATTTTCGCGATCTTGCCGGCGGGCATGATGACGATCTCGTCGCCAGCGGCAAGACGGCCGGATTCGATGCGGCCGGCGACGATGCGGCGGTCGTCGAACTTGTAGATCGCCTGCACCGGCAGCCGCAGCGCGAGCTGCTCCAGCGGCCGCGCCGGCTCCAGCGCATCCAGCGCCTCGACCACCGTCGGGCCCTTGTACCAGCCGATCCGCGGCGTGCGCTCGGCCACGCCGTCGCCGTCGCGCGCGGAAATCGGGATCACCGCCGACGGCGTGACGCCGAGGCCAATGAGATGGGCGGATATCTCGTCACTGATCTCGTTGAACCGCGCCGCGCTGAAATCGACCCGGTCCATCTTGTTGACGACCACCGCGACCTGTTTGACGCCGAGCAGATGCAACA
>JBAUUA010001186.1:0-3497 GCA_049582465.1 Bradyrhizobium sp.
TCGCGCGGCTGCGGCCGCGTCACGATTTCCATCAACAACCCGCCGACGCCCATCCCGGTGAGTTCGGCGCGGGTGACTTTTAGTCCAGCCAGCAGCCGCATCAGCACCCAGTCGAACCCGTTCTCGACCGGTGAACGCGCGCAGCCCGGCGCGCCCAGGACCGGCACGCCGCCGGCGCTGCCGATCAGCAAGAGATTGCCGGGATCGACCGGCATGCCGAAATGCTCGATGGTGCCGCCAATGCCGGAGATCGCCGCCGGAATCACGTCGCGACGGTCGGCGATCGCGGACGCGCCGAACACAATCACGAGTTCCGCGCCAAGGCCGAGCAATTCCTTGACCGCGGCCTTCAGCGCCGTCTCGTCATGGGGCACGCGGCGTTCGGCCATGATGGTGGCGCCGGCGGGCGCCAACCGTTCCGCCGTGACGCGAAGGGTCTTCTCCACCACCTTCGAGGCCAGCCCCGGCAGCAAAGTCGAGACGATGCCGACGCGCTTGATGACATAGGGCGCGATCCGCAGCGCGCCGCCGCTGGCAGCCTTGACCGCGGCGTCGCACAGTTTCGCTTCGACGCCGAACGGGATCAGCTTGACGGTCGCGACCATCTCGCCCTCGACCACCGGCTTGTAGGCGGCCAGCGTGGCAAAGGTAATGGCTTCATCGACGCCGTTGATGCCATCGACCCTGGCGCGGTCGACCACCAGCACCCCGGCCTTGGCCGCAAACAGGTTGGCGCGGCCGGTGAAGGCGCGCTCGACGTTGATGCCGTCGCCGGCGACGGCCCGCGCGATGCTGGCGGCGGCGACATCCTCGGAGACGTCACCGTCCTCCAGCCGCACCACCACGATTTCCTTGACGCCCGCGCGGGTCAGCGCCTCGACCTCGGCGTGACCGATCGTGGTGCCTTTCTTGAGCACCAATGATCCCTGACGGAGCGTATGGACGGTCACCCCGCCGATCGCCTCCATCGGACTGGCGGGGCCGAACTTCATGCCGCGGCCTCTTTGGCCTCTTTCGGCAGCCGCAGCTGCGCGGTGATCTCGGCCATGATGGCAACCGCGATCTCAGACGGCGACACCGCGCCGATCGGCAGGCCGATCGGGGCATGAATGCGCAAGATGTCGCTGTCCCGCGCGCCTTGCGCCCGCAGCCGCTCGCCGCGCTTGGCGTGGGTTTTTCGCGAACCCAGCGCGCCGATATAGAAGCAGCCGCGCTCGAAGGCATGCAGCAGCGCCGGGTCGTCGATCTTCGGATCATGCGTCAGCGCGACAAACGCCGTGTAGTGATCGATGTTGAGCGGCGGCAGCGCCACGTCGGGCCATTCGGCGATCAGCGGCACGTCGGGAAACCGCTCGGGACTCGCAAAGGCCGTGCGCGGATCCACCACGGTCACGTCGTAATCCAGCGAGCGCGCCAGCGGCGCGAGAGCCTGGCTGATATGCACCGCGCCGACGATCACGAGCTTGGCGGTCGGCGCATAGACATTGAGAAACAGCTTCTTGCCGCCGGCCTCGACCGTGCCGCTCTTGCCCATGCGCAATTGTTTTGCCAGTTCCGCGCGCAGGGGATCGGCGGCGAAGTCGGCGGCCTTGACCAGCCGCTGCTCGCCGCTTTCGGTGTCGGTGACGAGAATGACCGGCCGGCGCGCGGCGCGCTCGGCGTTGAGCTGATGCAGCGTCTCGAGCTTCACGACTGGCCAACCTTTTCCACGAACACGCGGATGGTGCCGCCGCAGGAGAGCCCGACATTCCAGGCGGTCTCGTCGGCGACGCCGAATTCGAGCATCTTGGGCTTGCCGCTGGCGATCACGTCCAGCGCCTCGGTGACGACCGCGCCCTCGACGCAGCCGCCGGACACCGAGCCCAGGAAGGTGCCGTCATCGTTGATGACGAGGCTGGAGCCCGCCGGCCGCGGCGCCGAGCCCCAGGTCTCGACCACGGTGGCGAGCGCCACGCCGTGACCGGCCCTCTGCCAGTCCTCAGCCGCCTTCAGGATGTCTTCGTCGCGATTGAGCATCGTGGTCTCCTCATGAGTCACTCAACAAGACCAATATCTACCATCGGCCGCTAAAGAGGGCAGTAAAGAGCTTAGTCAAAAGAGATACCAACATAATGCCAATTCAATACAATATCCCCTTGGGGCCAGCCAGGAAAACGCAGATCAAAAAAATGATAGACGTTTCTATAACGTGTCTGATCCAATGGTTTTTCAGCTTCAAGTCCATCAAGGGCACTTTCAAGCTGCAGACCTTATCAGGCTGCGATGGTGCACCGGCGGCACCGAGGACAGCGCCGTTATCAGTCCCTCGATCGAACTCAAATTATGCACCGGGCGGAATTCGTCAACGTGCGGCAGCATCATTTTGATGCCCTGCGCCTTGGCCTCGAAGCCGTCATAGCGCAACAGCGGGTTGAGCCAGATCAGGCGCCGGCAGGACCGGTGCAGCCGGTCCATCTCGAACGCCAGTTTTGCATCCGCCTCGCGCTCCAGCCCGTCGGAGATCAGCAGCACGATCGCGCCCTGGCCCAGCACCCGCCGGCCCCACAATTTGTTGAACGTGTGCAGCGAGGTGCCGATGCGGGTGCCGCCGGCCCAGTCCTCCACCGACGACGAGCAGCTCGCCAAGGCCTCGTCGGGATCCCGCGCCCGCAAGCTGCGCGTCACGTTGGTCAGCCGGGTGCCGAACAGAAACACCGAGACGCGCTTGCGCGCGTCGGTGATGGCATGCAGGAAATGCAGGAACAGCCGGGTATATTCGCTCATCGATCCCGAGATATCCAGAAGCGCCACGATCGGCGCCGGCTTGTCGATCCGCCCCAGCCGGTGGATGTCGATGATGTCGCCGCCGGTGCGCAAGGAGCCGCGCAGGGTGCGGCGGATGTCGAGCCGCAAGCCCCGTGCATCCGGCCGGTAGCGGCGGGTGCGCAATTCGGCCTGCGGCAGTCTCATCTTCTCGATGGCGCGGGTCACTTGCGCGATCTCCGCCGCGCTCATCTGCGCGAAATCCTTTTTCTGCAGCACTTCCTTGTCGGAGACCGAAAGGCGGAGCTCCTGCTCCTGGGCCTGCGGCATCTCGGTCATCTGCGGCTGCGCTAAGGCCTCCTGCACCCGGCGCGAGGCTGGCGGCGGCTTTTTCTTGGCGTGATCCGGCAGCGGCACCGAATCCAGCATGTGCTTCCACTCCTCGGCGGCGCGAAAGAACAGGTCGAAGGCCTGCGCGAAGATCAAAGCGTGCTCGTGGCGCTTGACGAAGATCGCCTCCAGCGTGGTGAAGACATCGGCGCGCTTGCCTATGTCGATCACCTGCAGCGCGTTCATGGCATCGATGATGGCGCCGGGCCCGACCGGAATCCCGGTGGCCCGCAGCGCGCGGGCAAAGCCGATGACATTGTCGGCCATTTGGCCGGTCGGCGGCGAGAGATGATTGATGGCCATCGGATTACGACTCTCTCACACTGAGGCGGTGCGCCCCCTCTCCCGTAGGGAGAGGGTTGGGG
>JBAUUA010001187.1:0-16078 GCA_049582465.1 Bradyrhizobium sp.
ATCCCGGACATGCCGCGCCGGCCATGCCGCAGGCAGCTCCTTCCGAGCCTGCGTCAGAGCTGGTCGCGCCGGCAGCGGAGCAGCCGATGCCCGATTACGAACAGCCCGCGATTTCAGGTGAAGCGCCGGCCGAGTTCGTGCTGGTCGACGAGTTCGCCGATGAACCGCCCGCCGAGGCGGTGGAAGCGCCACACCCCGCGCCGGCGCCCGAGCCGGTCGCGCCGGCGGCGGAGCTGCCGATGTCCGATTACGAACAGCCAGCCAATTCCGGCGAGGCCCGGGCCGAGTTTGCATTGGTCGACGAGTTCGCGGATGAGCCGCCCGTCGAGACGATGGAAGCACCCCACGCCGAACCCGCGCCCGGGCCGGTCGCGCCGGCGGCGGAGCAGCCGATGCCCGACTACGAGCAGCCGGCCTGTTCCGGCGAGGCCCCGGCCGAGTTCGCCTTGATCGAGGAGGTTTCCGAACAGACCGCAGAGCCCGCCGACGCGAATACGCCGAACGAACTCGACGCGCCCCATGTGGAAGTATCTCCCGTGGAGGCCCCGGCCGCCACGCCGCCCGAGAGCGACTGCTTCTCCACCCGCGAGCCTTCCCCCTATGTCGAAGCCGTTGCCGACGAGCCGACGCCGATGTCCGCCGAAGGCCTGTCATCGCCCGACGAGCCCGCACCGGCCGAGCGTCGCTACCCGCTGCGCTTCCTGTGGCAGATGGATGCCGATGGCCGTTTTTCGCTCGGCTCGGACGAATTCATCCGCCTGATCGGCGCGCGCACGGCCGCCGGCTTCGGCCGCTTGTGGAGCGAAATCGCGCAAAGCTTCGCGCTCGATCCGGAAGGCCGGGTCCTCAAGGCCGTCGCCACCCGCAATACCTGGAGCGGCATTACCCTGACCTGGCCCGCCGACGGCGGCCGGTTGCCGGTCGAATTGTCGGGCCTGCCGGTCTACGACCAGACGCGGAATTTCGCCGGCTATCGAGGCTTCGGCGTTTGCCGCGACCTCGACGCGCTGACGCGGCTGGCGGCGCTGCGCCGCTTCGAATCGTTCAATGCCCCAGCGGCGCCACAAACGCCTGCGGCTGACACCGTTCAGGCCGATCTTGCGAAAGATTCGGCCGCGAATTCGCCTTCGATTCGCGATACTGGAACTGCCGGTTCGGCCGAATGGCCTGTCCCTGACGCTGTCGAGACTTCACCACCAACCGATTTGGAAACGCCCGTGGAATCCCCCGTGGAAATCCCAAAGAACGTGCTGCCGTTTCGACCCTTGAATGAATCGAAATTGGGCGACCCGAAATCGCCGGCCCTGACGCCGGTGGAAAACAGCGCCTTCAACGAACTCGCCCGGCAATTATCGGCGCGGCTCGAAAGCGAAACCGGCATCACCGCGACAGCGCCGGCGACCTCCTCCGAACAGCCCGCGGCCGCGATCGAGCCCTTGGCGGTGCCGGAAACGCCTGATGTCGGCGAACAGGCCGGCTGGCTGATCGAGCCCGAACCGGCACCGCGCGGCCAGGCCGGGCGCGACCGGACCCTGCTCGACCTCCTGCCCATCGGCGTGCTGATCTATCGGCTCGACCGGCTGGTCTATGCCAACGCCGCGTTTCTCGGGCGGATGGGCTATGCGAACCTTCATGCGCTGGAGGCTGCCGGCGGTCTCGACGCGCTCTATGTCGAGCCGGGCGTCTCGAACGCCAGCAGCACCTCCGACACCGGCACGCCGGTGAGGATTTCCGCACCCGAGGCGTCGAGCGAACACACACCGTCCTCGGCGATTGACGCGCGGCTCTACACCATCAGCTGGGACGACGATCAGGCGCTGGCCCTGATCTTCTCGGGCACCGCGACGGAAAGCGCCGATATCGCCGCCGCGATCTCGGAGACTCCGGCGGCGCCGGAGCCCTCGCCGGTCGGCCACGCCCATGCCGAGGAGCTCGGCGCCATCCTCGACACCACCGCCGACGGCATCGTGATGTTCGACGCCGAGGGCAACCTCAATTCGTGCAACCGCAGCGCCGAGGCCCTGTTCGGCTATGACGGCGATGAATTCGTGCGGCGCAATCTTTCCGACCTGTTCGCGCCGGAAAGCCAGCGCGTGGTGATGGATTATCTCGAAAGCATCAAGGGCGCCGGCGTCGCCAGCCTGCTCGAGCACGGCCGGGACGTGCTCGGCCGCGCCAGCCGCGGCGGCATCATCCCGCTGGCGATGACCATGGGACGGACCCGCCACGACGGTCCGAATTTCTTCGCGGTGTTCCGCGATCTGTCGCAAACCAAAAAGCGCGAAAGCGAACTGCAGCAGGCGCGACGGATCGCCGATCGCGCCGCCAACGTCAAGGCCGACCTGCTGGCGCGGATCAGCCACGAGGTCCGCACGCCGCTCAACGCCATCATCGGCTTTGCCGAAGTGATGATCGGCGAGCGCTTCGGCGCGCTCGGCAACGAGCGCTACCTCGAATACATGAAGGACATCCGCGCCTCCGGCGAACGCGTGATCGCCATCATCAACGACCTCACCGATCTCTCGCGGATCGAGACCGGCAAGCTCGAGCTCACCTTCGCCAGCCAGAACCTCAACGACCTGGTCGAGCAATGCGTCGCGGTGATGCAGCCGCAGGCCAACCGCGAACGCATCATCATCCGCACCTCACTCGCGCATGCGCTGCCGCCGGTCATCGCCGACGCCCGCGCGCTGCGCCAGATCACGCTCAATCTGGTCGGCAATTCGATCCATCTCGCCAATACCGGCGGCCAGGTCATCGTCTCCACCGCGCTGTCGGATTTCGGCGACGTGGTGTTGCGGGTCCGCGATACCGGCCAGGGGCTCAACGACAACGAACTCGCCGCCGCGATGGAGCCGTTCCGCACGCAGGGCCCCTCGGATCAGGCCTCCGACGGCGCCGGCGTCAGCCTGTCGCTGACCAAGGCGCTGGTCGAGGCCAACCGCGCGCAATTCCACATCAAGACGGCTGCACATTCGGGCACGCTGATCGAAGTGGTGTTCTCGCAGGAGATGGCGAAGGCCTAGAGCATGATGAGCTTTGGTTCGTTCGCGGGGGGCTCTGCTCACCTCTCCCGTAGGGAGAGGTCGGCGCGCAGCGCCGGGTGAGGGCTTACGGTCCCTCGTTAGAGCTGTGCCCCCTCACCCGATTTGCTACGCAAATCGACCTCTCCCCGATGGGGAGAGGTGAAGAAAACGCGGACGGCTCGATTCACTCAAGAGTCATCCCGCTCTAGTGGGTCAAGCTGGCCGGATATCGGTGCGGGAATCTGTCGCGTCGGAGCGCTGCGATACGGCACAATCTTTGCTCTGTATTAGGGAATTGAATGCAGGCGCCAGCCTGCCGCCCAATTATTGAGCAAACGGATTGATCTGAAATGCGCTGCCTGGTCGTCGCGGATCTGCATTATTCGCTGCCGCAATTCGACTGGCTGCTCAGCGCCGCGCCGCAATTCGATCTCGTGATCTTCGCCGGCGACGCGCTCGACGTCGGATCGGCGGTCGATTTCCGCGCCCAGATCGTGGTGGTGAAGAAGTATCTCGCGCTGCTGTCGGCGATCACCCCGGTGATTCTCTGCTCGGGCAATCACGACCTCGACGAGCGCAGTCCCGAGGGCGAAAAGATCTCGCGATGGATCGGCGAGGTGCGCGAACTCGGCATCGCCTGCGACGGCGACAGCCTCGCCATCGGCGACACGCTATTCACCGTGTGTCCGTGGTGGGACGGACCGCTGGTCAAACAGCGGATCGACGACCAGCTTCGCGAGGCAGCCGCAAGGCGGCTGAAGCGCTGGATCTGGGCACATCACGCGCCGCCGGCGAATTCCCCGACCAGCTGGGGCGGCAAGCGCTTCTTCGGCGACGTCGAACTCGTGCAATGGATCGAGACCCATCGGCCCTCGATGGTGATCTCGGGTCATGTGCACCAGTCGCCCTTCATCCCCGACGGCTCCTGGTACGACCGGCTCGGCGACACCTGGGTGTTCAACGCCGGTCTGCAGCCCGGCCGCCCGCCGGTTTATATCGTGATCGATATCGATGAGGGCACGGCGTTCTGGCTACCGGCCGGCGAGGCGCAATACATCGACCTCAACGCGCCGCTGCGGCGGCCGGCTTCTCCGGTCGTCGATCCGCCGGAGTGGCTCACATCCTCGGGTCGGATTGCCGATCCGAGCCTGGCGAGACCTTTATCGGCGGCAGGTTGATCATGCTCTGCAGGATCTCGCCGACCATCGCGAGGTGATCTCCATGGCCGGCATATTGATGCATGATGTCGGCGAGATAGGTGGTCGCGACATTGAGCCGCTGCGCCAGCAGCCGGGCGATCAATAGCGCCACCTCGGGCTGGTCGCGAAGGAATGATGCGGCGTCACCGAATTCGTAGATCGTCGAATCCGCGGCCGCACGCACGGTCGCGGTGTGCGGCTTGTCGAGCAGCACCGACATTTCTCCGACCACGGCACCGGGTTCGGCGATACTCGCGACGACGGTATCGCCCTTGATGACCTCCAGCCGGCCCTCGATCAGGACATAGAGATGACCTGTGGTGCCGCCCTCGTGGATGATCGTCGTGCCCGCAGGAAACTTTCGCTGAACTCCTCCGGAGCAATAGTCGAGAACCGTGCGCATTCGAACTCCTCAATCGCCGATGAGAGACTAGGCATCGGGATTGCCGTCGTCGAACGGATAATTGAGGCCGGCCTGCCCAATTTGTCAGCACGAGCAGAAGCCGCCGCCAGGGCGTGTTCAGGCGACCGCTTTCCGCCTCATGTGGGGGTCGTGCTCCACGAGCAACGGCGCGTAGGCGACCGCGAATCCGATGAAGGCGATCGCCCATGCGAAGGCGGCGACATGCAGCAGCAGTTCGCCGCGGACGGGCTCGATCACCGCGCAGATGCGGGCCAGCGCCGCAATGAGGATCGCGGCATAGATACCCTGCGTGGCCCAGGAGGCGTTGAGTTGCTGGCCGGTATGGCCGAGCGTCGCACGGCTCATCACCGCCAGCGTCATGATGCCGGCCGCGCCGACCATCCAGGCATGAACGCCGGCGCCTGCCGGCACATACGCAAATGCGGCCGCCGCATTCAAAAGGAAGCCGAGCGGCACGAAGAAATAGCCGACATGCAGGATCAACAGCAGCCGCTCGCGTGCGGTTCGATGGCCGGCCCAGCGTCCGAGCCGCACCAGATGCAATAGTCCGGCGAGCGCGAGCGCAGCGCCCGTGATACGGCTATCGGGCCTCACCACCCAAGCCGCCAGCGCCAGCGCGCCGATGCCGACGACGAGGGTGTCGAAACGGCCGAACGGCACCGGCAGGCGGCCGGGGTTTTCGCGCACCAGCCAATTGCGGGTGAAGCTCGGAACGATGCGGCCGCCGATCAGCGCGATCAGCAGCACGACCACGGCGATGCCGGCGCGGATGGCGACGTCGGCACTGCCCTCGAAATGCGCCTCGAGATGGAAGGCGATATTGCCCGCGAGCAGCAGCAGGACCAGCATCACCACGGCAAGATTGCGCCAGTTGCGGCCGGCGACGATCTCACGCGCTGCAGCCAGCGCGACCAGCAGCAGGAAGCTGACATCGATCAGCATCGCCGGAAGCCAGCCGGTCTCGGCGGAGAATGTCACGCCAAGCCGTCCTGCAATCCAGACCGCCACCAGTACCATCAACGGCTTGCCCCTGATCGGTAGCCGTCCGGTCCAGTTCGGGATCGCCGTAAACAGGAACCCGGTGATCACAGCCGGCAGATAGCCGTAGAGCATCTCGTGTACATGCCAGTCGCGCGGCGCGAAGGCCGAGGTCAGGCTGATCTCGCCATGGAACAGCGGCAGCCAGACCAGGATCGCCAGGCCCGCATAGATCGACCCCAGCAGGAAGAACGGCCGGAAGCCGTTCGAAAACAGCACCGGACCATCATAGGATTGCCGGGTGGGAACGGTCGTCATGGCTCTTCCTCAAGGGCTGGTTGGGCTCGTTTACCCGTTATCTAGAGACCAGACCGCGCGCCCATGTTGCGCCAGCGCAAACTTTGGCTTGATCGGGCGGCCCAATCGCAGTCTAGATTCATTTCAAGTCGCCGCCTTCAGAGGGAACATGGCCACACTCGACCCTTCGCTGGTCGCCCATCTGCCGCTGTTTTCGGGCCTCAATGCGGTTGAACTCGCAGAGATCCTTCGCGAGGCCCGCTCGCTGCGCTTTGCGAAGAACAACGCGGTATTCGAACAGGGCGAAGACGCCCATTCCTTCTTCGTGCTGCTGCACGGCCATGTCCGCGCCAGCAAGACCACGCCGGCCGGAGAGCAGGTCGTGGTGCGCTATGTCGCACCCGGCGAAACGTTTGGGGTGGCCACCGCGATCGGGCTGCAGCGCTACCCCGCCACCGCTACCGCCGTCGATGACAGCGTCGCGCTGGCGTGGCCGTCGGCGGCGTGGCCGCGCCTGGTGGAGAAATTTCCGGCGCTGGCCGTCAACACCCTGCAGACCGTCGGCAGCCGGCTGCAGGAATCCCACACCCGCGTGGTCGAGATGTCGACGCAGCAGGTCGAACAGCGCATCGCGCACGCGTTGCTGCGGCTCGCCAAGCAATCCGGGCGCAAGGTCGAACACGGCGTCGAGATCGACTTTCCGATCAGCCGGCAGGACATCGCCCAGATGACCGGCACCACGCTGCATACGGTGAGCCGTACCCTGTCGGGCTGGGAACAGCGCGGCCTGATCGAGAGCAGCCGGCAACGCATCGTGCTGCGCGAGCCGCACAGACTGATGGTGCTGGCCGAGGAGACATCCGGCCAAAGCACCTGGCGGAACCGGCGGTAACGTCGGCGCTGCGCGGCCTCAGGCGCAGGCGGCAAGCGCCCTGACAAACGCCTCGCGGTCGACGCCGTGCTCGCGGCAGGCATCGTCGACGGTGTGGAAGCACGCAATCGGGCAGCCGACGCAGCGCATCCTGAATTGGAGAAACACGCGGATCGTCTCGGGCGAGCGCTTCATCACATCGTCGACCAGATCGTCAAATCGTACGGGCATGCGCGTCTCCGTCCCCCATCGAACGGTAACGCCGATGACGCGGCCGCTGTTTGTGCGGGAGCAAACTTGGGAGCGTTTCGCCATACCTCGCCATGGCCGGGCTCGTCCCGGCCATCCACGTACCTATCGCGGCAGCACCAAAGACGTGGATGCCCGGGACAAGCCCGGGCATGACGACCATTTATGAAACGGGCTTTCCTACACCGCCCGGCTGTGCAGGTGCCTCGATCCATCGAGATGCGCGTCGAAGGCCGCCGCGACGCTGCGCACCAGAAAGCGGGTATTGTTCCCCAAAGCCAGCGAAGCGCCGTCGACTTCGACGATGCCGTCGCAGATCAGGTCCTGAAGTCGGGGCGACGACAGCAGCATTTTTTCCGGAGCCGATCCGTGCCGCGCGCAGACCTCGCCGAGATCGACGCCGAATTCGCACATGATGCGTTCGATGATTTCGCCGCGCAGCCGGTCATCGTCCGTCAGGGTGTAGCCTTTGGCCGTCGCCGGCCGGCCGGCCGCGATCGCTTCCGAATAGGCCAGCGTGTGAACCTCGTTCTGCACATAGCCCTGCGGCAGATGTCCGATCGCGCTGGCGCCGAAGCCGAGCAGCACGTCGCTGGCATCCGTGGTGTAGCCCTGGAAATTCCGGTGCAGCCTGCCTTCCCGCAGCGCCACCGCCATCTCGTCGCCGGGAAGCGCAAAATGATCGAGCCCGATCTGCACATAGCCGGCTTCGATCAGCGCATTCGATATCGCATTGGACTGGTCGAGCCGCTCGCGGCTGTCGGGAAGCCACGCCTCGTTGATCATGCGCTGATGCTTCTTGAAGGAAGGGACGTGCGCGTAACCGAACACGGAGAAGCGATCGGGGCGAAGCTCGACGCTTCGCCTGACTGTGTCGAGGCAGGAGGCAATGGTCTGGTGCGGCAAGCCGTAGATCAGATCGAAGCTGATGCCGGCGATGCCGGCCCGCCGCAGACCGTTGGCCGCCGCGGCAGTCTCCTCGAAACTCTGCACCCGGTTGATGGCGCGCTGAACGACGGGGTCGAAGCTTTGCACGCCGAGGCTCGCCCGGTTCACGCCGCCCAAGGCGAGCGCATCGATCATCGGCGAGCGAAGCGTGCGCGGATCGATCTCGATCGCGATCTCGGCGGAGGGCAGAACAAAGAAGGCGTGCCTGAGCGATCCGATCAGATCCGTGAAGGCCTCCGGCGCCATGATGGTCGGCGTTCCCCCGCCGAAATGGATGTGGTTGACCTTGAGGCGGCGGTCGATCTGCCGCGACACCAGATCGATTTCGCAGCGAAGCGCCGCCTCGTAAACGGCAATGGGCTCGTCGCGGTGAGCGACCGAGGTGTGGCAGCCGCAATACCAGCACATCGACCGGCAGAACGGAACGTGCAGGTAGAGCGACGCGCCGGCGTGCGTCGGAATGGTCCGCAGCCATTCGGCATAGGTGTCAGGACCGATGGCGGTCGAAAAATGCGGAGCGGTCGGATAGCTCGTATACCGGGGCAGCCGCTCCTGCCCATAGCACGCCGCCAGATCCTGCTTCATCTCCGCACCTGCGCCCCGAATGAACCGCTATCGGGCGCTACGCCGCACCCCAAGTGATCATTTCGTAGAGCAAACCAAAGCGCGCCGCCTTGCGCTGGCTCAAACCACCGCATCGAAAAATCGGCCGCGCGCGAAAAATTCGTAAAGAGCGACTGAAGATTTGCGCTCGCGCAAAGTGCTGCGGCCGGTTTCGCGCCATCTTGAGTTATCGAGCGACAAATCGGAGCCGAAGCAATGAGCCTGTTCCTGCTGGACGTCGTTCTCTGGGTTTTCGGAATTCGCGGCCACATCCCGCAACAGGACGGGCTTCCGGTCGGCCGAAGCGGACCGTCATCCGCGGCTAATACAGCCAGGATGATGCGGGTCTTGGCCGCCGCCGTCGTTTCAATCGGGTTCCTGTCGCTGGCCCTGTGGGCGGCGGTCTGGCTCGCCGTCAAACTGCTCTAGGCATAGCGGCCTTCGCGGCCGCTTAGGCAAGTCGCTGATGAGATGACCTACGTAATGTTACGGAGGTCAAGGCGTTTGGGGACGGCGCGGTCGCAAATCAGCGAGGCTCACTTCGCCGCCGACGCTTGCGGCAGGAAATCGCCGATCGCCTCCAGGAACATGTCCGGCGACTGCAACTGCGGGACGTGGGCGCAGCCGGCAATGATCTTCAGCCGCGCATCCGGCAGCAGGGCCGCCAGTTCGCGCGACATCGGCGGCGGCGTCGCCTCATCATGCTCGCCGACCAGCACCAGCACCGGCACCCTTACCTTGCCAAGCTCAGGCCGCAGATCGAGCCCGGCGAGCGCCAGGCAGGCCGCCTGAATCACCTCGGGATCGCTGCGCAGGAACGCCTCGCGGCGATCGCGCATCAGGTCGGGATGACTTTCCTGGAATTCCGGCGCGAACAGCCGGCGCATCGCGACATCGGTGATCGCCGAAAGTCCGTTGGCCCTGGACGCCGCCGCCATGTTGCGGAAGGCCTGCCGCCCTTCTTCCGAAAACGCCGCGCCGCAATCGGCAAGGATCAGCCGGCTGGCGATGTCCGGATGGCGAATGGCCATCTGCAGCGCGACGAAACCGCCATAGCCGTTGCCGAGCACGATGCTCTCCCCGCCGGCTGCGGCATCCTTCACGGCCTCCGCCATGCGGTCGGCGACTTCGGCGAGACCGCCACTAACGGCTTTGGACGCGCCGAAGCCGGGCAATTCGGGAACGATCACCCGGAACGAGGGCGATAGCTTCGGGACGAAGGCGTCGAAACTGGCACGATCCGACAGCAGCGAATGAAACAGGAAAAGCGCCGGCGCTGCTCTTTGGCCGGACTCCGCCGCGTTGACGGTGCCACCGGCAAAAAGTCGATCCATTGCCTGTCTCTCGGCTGCGGGTTGCGAAGCGCCCGCTTCCGAAGCGGGCCTGATGGTCCCCTCTTGATAAATCAAAATTCAGACTTTTCAAGCCTTTGTCACTTGACGTGATATTTCACGACTGCAACATTAGAACCCTGATCCAGGAAAATATCTATGCTTTTGCGCGATAACGTCTATGAAAGTCTGCGGGCTGATATTCTGACCTGTCGCTTGGCGCCAGGCGATGATATGCGCGAGCAGGAGCTCGCCGAGCGCTATGCCGTCAGCCGGCAGCCGGTGCGCGAGGCCTTGCTGCGGCTCGAGCGCGAACATCTCGTCACCGTGCAGCCGCGCCAGGGTTATCGCGTCAATCCGATCTCGCTGTCCGATGCCCGCGACCTCCTGCGGTTTCGCTTCGCGCTGGAGCCGGCCTGCGTCGCCGAGGCGATCGAGCATGCAAGCGACGATGTGTTGAAGGCGCTCGACGAGTTCAGGCGCTTCGCCGGCGATCACGAGGACTTCATCGCCTATAACCGCGCTTTTCATTCCGCCTTGGCGCACGCTTCCGGCAACCGCCGCATGGCGGCCGCGCTGTGCGACCTGATCGGACAGGCCGACCGGCTGGTGCGGGTCAGCGTCGCCAATGTTAAGGGCCATGATCCGGCGCGGCTTGTCGCCGAGCACGTCGCGCTGATCGAGGCGATGCAGCGGCGCGACGGACGCGCCGCCTCGCGCATCATCAAGGCCCATATCGGCCAGACCGAAAAACGCGTGTTGCCCGCGCTGAAGCGCAACGCCGTGATCGTCGAAGCGTGATCCGCTTCCAATCATGATCGAAAGGAGAGAACCATGAATGTTTCCGCCAGGCCATCCACCGCCGAGGTCGAAATCCACGGCAATTTCGTCGACGGCCGCGAGATCGAGGCAGGTCGCGGCGAGATGCTCGACGTCCGCAATCCCGCTACCGGCGACGTCATCGCGCGGATTCCGAACTCGACCGCTGACGATATCGATCGGGCCATGAAAAGCGCGCGTGCCGCGTTCGAAGGCAAGGCCTGGGGCGGCATGGATGTCCGTTCGCGGGCGCGGCTGGTTAACCGGCTGGCCGATGCGTTCGAGGCCAACCTCGACCAGCTGTACCGGCTGGAGACGCTCAACAACGGCCGGCCGCTCAACGAGACCCGCGCGCAGCTGTCGCGGCTGCCGGACTTTTTCCGCTATTTCGCCGGCCTTGCGCTGGCACGCCGAGATTCCGTGATCCCGGTCGAAGGCTCCTATTTGAACTACACGCTGCGCACGCCGATCGGCATCGTCGCCAATTGCACGCCGTTCAATCATCCGCTGATGATCATGTGCAAATCGCTGGCGGCCGTCCTGGCGAGCGGTTGCGTCACGGTGGTAAAACCATCGGAATATACGCCGCTGACGACCTTGCGGCTGGCACAGATCTTCAGCGAGGCAGGGCTGCCGCCCGGCGTGTTCAATGTCGTGCTCGGTCTTGGCGCGAGTGCCGGCCGGATGCTCGCCGAGCACAGCGATATCAACAAGCTGGTGCTGACCGGCGGCACCGAGGCCGGCCGCATCGCCGGCGCCGCGGCGTCAAGAGTGTTCGCCCACCAGACCATGGAGCTCGGCGGCAAGACGCCGGTGATGGTGTTCGACGATTTTGACGTCGACCAGGCCGTCAACTACGCGGCCTTCGGTGCCTTCATCGGCGCGGGCCAGACTTGCGTCTGCGCTTCGCGGCACATCGTGCAGGCCGGGGTCTATGACGAGTTCGTCGAGAAGCTGAAGGCGAAGACGCAAAGCATCCGCATCGGCGATCCCTTCGATCCCGCAACGCAGTTAGGCCCCGTGATCTCGGCGCGGCAACGCGACCGCGTGCTGTCCTATTGCCAGTTCGGCCGCGACGACGGCGCGCGGCTGGTGACAGGCGGCGGCGCCGCCAAAATTCCCGGCCACGAGAACGGCTATTTCGTGCAGCCGACGGTTTTCGCGGACGTGAAGTCCGACATGCGCATCTTCCAGGAGGAAGTGTTCGGCCCCTTCACCTCGGTGACGCCGTTCAAGGACGAGGCCGACGCGCTGCGGCTTGCCAATGATTCGCCGTTTGGCCTCGCAGCCGCGATCCGCACCCGCGACGTTGGCCGCGCCCATCGAGTAGCCGCAGGCGTCAAGGCCGGCATCGTCTGGATCAACGACCACCACCGTCTCGATCCGGCCTCGCCCTGGGGCGGCGTCGACGATTCCGGCGTCGGGCGCGAATTCGGCACCGAAAGTTTCGACGACCATTTCGACGTCAAGAGCGTGATGGTCGCGACCCACGATCAGCCGTTCGACTGGTACCGCGACACGGCGACCCAGCGACGCCTGAACTAACGCGAACCGGACGCGGCTGCCTCAGACCAAACAAACCGGCCGCCGCGCCAACAAACAGAAATCCAAGGGGGGAATTCCATGGCTACCGCAGTAAACGCCGGCGCACGTCTCGACCGGCTCCCGATCTCGTCCTTTCACTACCGTGTATTCTGGCTGGTCGGCGCCGGCATGTTCTTCGACGGCTACGATCTCTACGTCGCCAGCGGCGTACTGGCGGCTGCGGTTCAGAGCAAGTTCTCGACCATTCCGCAAAACCTGCAATTCATCTCGCTGACCTTCGTCGGCATGACGCTGGGCGCGCTTATCACCGGCTTTGTCGGCGACAAGATGGGCCGGCGATTTACCTATCAGATCAATCTGCTGATTTTCGGGCTGGCGTCGCTGGCCGCCGCCTTCGCGCAGGATATCAACCAGCTGATCGCCTGTCGCTTTGTGCAGGGGCTCGGCCTGGGCGCCGAAATCGTCGTCGGCTATTCGACGCTGACGGAATTCGTGCCGCCGAAGACGCGTGGGCGCTGGCTGTCGATGATGGTGTTCATCGTGGTCGCCGGCTTCCCGATCACCGCGCTACTCGGCTATCTCATCATCCCGGCCTTCGGATGGCGGCCGATGTTCGTCATTGCCGGCATCGGTTCGCTGATCGTGTGGTACCTGCGCAAGAACCTTCCGGAATCGCCGCGCTGGCTCGAATCGCAGGGCCGCACCGAGGAAGCCGAAGCGCTGATGCAGGCGATCGAAAAGGAATCTTCCGACGGCAAGCCGCTGCCGCCGGTGGTGGTGCCGGCTCCGGTCGCCCAGGTCAGCGCATCCGACATGCTGAAGCCGCCGCTCCTGCAGCGCATGCTCGTGGGCTCCTGGGTGCTGATCACGATCAATACTCTGATCTTCGGCTTCGTGCTGTTCCTGCCGCAGTTCTTCCTGCGCCAGGGGCTGACTATCACCAATTCGCTGGCCTATACGCTGGTGCTGTCGATCGCCTCGCTGTTCGGCTGCGCTCTCGGAGCCTATGTGTCCGACGCCTATGGGCGGCGCTGGAGCATCATCGGCGCATCGCTCGTCACCATCGTCGCCGGCTACATCTATGCCCGCTTCGACGCGGCGTCCGATCCGGCGATCGTGCTAAGTGTGGGATTCGTGCTGATCGTCGCGATCTATGTGCAGACCGCGATCCTGTTCGGCGTCTATACGCCCGAACTGTTCCCCACCGAGATCCGCTTGCGCGCCAACGGCATCTGCAACACGCTCGGACGCGGCGCGACCGTGGTCTCGCCCTTCATCGTCGGATCGCTGATGGCATCCTACAAGCTGCCGGGCGTGCTCTGGCTGATGATCGGCCTTGTGGTCGTCCAGATCGTGGTGGTGTGGGCCTGGGGCGTGGAGCCGCGCAACCGCGGGCTGGAGGAGGTTGCGACCGCCAAAGCGTGATCGGGCCGGCACCCAGCACCGTCAGGTGCGGACTCCATCGGTGCAAAAAAAATCGGCATGCCCGGGCTTGTCCCGGGCATGACGACGTCAGGAAATCAGTTCACACGTTCTTCAGCGCCACCCGAAACTCGGCTTCGGTCTTCGACTTCACCTCGTCGAGCGTGACGCCATCGGCGAGCTCGATCAGCGCCATGCCGTCCTTGCCGTGCTTGTCGATGGTGAAGACGGCGAGATCGGTCACCACCATGTCGACCACCCGCTCGCCGGTCAGCGGCAGGTTGCACTTCTTCAACAGCTTGGCGCCGTCCTTGGCGGAATGCTCCATCACCACGACGACGCGCTTGACGCCGGCGACGAGGTCCATCGCGCCGCCCATGCCCTTGACCATCTTGCCGGGGATCATCCAGTTGGCGAGGTCGCCGTTCTGCGCCACCTGCATCGCGCCGAGGATCGACAGATCGATATGCCCGCCGCGCACCATGCCGAAGGAATCGGCCGAGGAAAAATAGCTGGTCGAGGGCAGTTCGGTGACGGTCTGTTTCCCGGCGTTGATCAAATCGGGATCTTCCTCGCCCTCATAGGGAAACGGCCCCATCCCGAGCATGCCGTTCTCGCTCTGGAGCACGACGTCGACACCGTCGGGGATGAAGTTCGAAACCAGCGTCGGGATGCCGATGCCGAGATTGACGTAAAACCCGTCGCGCAGTTCCTTGGCGGCGCGCGCCGCCATTTGTTCGCGGGTCCAGGCCATCAGACTTCCTCCCCGGCGGCGGCGGCCGCCTCGCGTTTGCGCGTGGTGCGCTGCTCGATGCGTTTCAGCCCGGTTCCGACCTGGACGATGCGCTTGACGAAAATGCCGGGCGTGTGGATCTGGTCGGGATCGATCTGGCCGGCTGGCAGGAGATGCTCGACCTCGGCCACGGTGATTTTCGCGGCGGTGGCCATCATCGGATTAAAATTCCGCGCGGTCTTGCGGTAAACGAGGTTGCCGGCGGTGTCGCCCTTCCAGGCGTGGACGATGGCGAGGTCGCCGAACAGCCCGCGCTCCATCAGATATTTCTCGCCGTCGAATTCCTTCACTTCCTTGCCCTCGGCGATCAGGGTGCCGACGCCGGTCTTGGTGTAGAACGCCGGAATTCCAGCGCCCCCGGCGCGGATGCGCTCGGCCAGCGTGCCCTGCGGGGCGAATTCCAGTTCCAGCTCGCCGGCGAGGAACTGCTGGGCGAACAGCTTGTTCTCGCCGACATAGGACGAGATCATCTTCTTGATCTGCCTCGTCTCCAGAAGCCGGCTCAGCCCGATGCCGTCGA
Organism: Bradyrhizobium sp.; assembly: GCA_049582465.1. GTDB lineage: Bacteria > Pseudomonadota > Alphaproteobacteria > Rhizobiales > Xanthobacteraceae > Bradyrhizobium. The sequence continues at coordinate 15,026 of JBAUUA010001187.1, forward strand.
CGCCGGCATTGTTGGAGACCACGGTGAGATTCTTGACGCCGGAGTCGCGGATCGCGTCCGACAGGGTCTCGGCGATGCCGCAAAGACCGAACCCGCCGGACATGATCATCATGCCGTCCTTCAAGAGCCCTTCGAGTGCCGATTTGGCGTCGGGATAGACCTTGTTCATGAAATGCGACCTGAATGGAGGATAAGGCGCTGACGCCCTCAAGCGAATGAAGGATTATTAGGCGAAATCTTCGCAACGCGTCAATGACGGCCCATTTGGGCTTTCGGACCGGCTCAGATCGCCAGAACCGCCGTCAAACGGTCTTGGGAACGGTGTTCAACAGCGCCCCGAAGACGGCCTTGAAAGGGTCAAGAAAACCCATCAAGTTGCCGAACTTGGCATGGCAGTCCAGGTCGGCTTTTGCCGACTTGGATAGTTTGCTTTGCCGAACTTGGGTAAACCCCGGGGGGCACCCTGCCGCCGCCCCTTTTTTCAACCGCAACCTGACATCAACCCGGTTACGGTCCAACCAGACTTGGTTTAAGCAGAACCGGATATGTCATTGACGATGGCCCAAGGAATGAAGCGCCTGGGGACGCTGATCGCGGCGTTGCTCGGGGTAGCGCTGATCGGCCTGGTCGCGACGTCCTGGTTTCTCAACCGGGATGCGCTTCGCGAGGCGGTCGAGGCGCAGATCCGCGCCGTGACCGGCCTCGACCTGGTGGTTCACGGTTCCATCGACGTCTCGGTGTTTCCGGCAAGCTACGTCTCCTTTCATGACGTCGGGTTGAAGGGCGCGGCTGCCGCCGACCCCGCGCTGTCGGTCGACGTGCTGACCGCCAATCTGCGCCTGCTGCCGCTGCTCCTGCAGCGGTTCGAGATCGCCGATGTCATGATGCTGCGTCCGCATATCCGCGTGGTGCGCACACCAGATGGTGAGAGCAACTGGACCCCGTTCATCGACACCATTGCCCGCACCATGAAGCCCGGCGCCGACAACCCGGTGTCGTTCTCGGAAATCCGGATCCAGGACGGCGTGCTCAGTTACGAGGACGCCGCCAATC
>JBAUUA010001188.1:0-3307 GCA_049582465.1 Bradyrhizobium sp.
GAGAAAGGCGCGCAGCGCCTTTCGGTTCTCCGGCGACGGGTCCTGCCAGTAGGCCTTGATCGGAGTCCAGCCGTCGCTGAGGCCTTCCTCATAGGCGTTGCCGTTCTGCGTGATGATGGCGGTGATCCGCTGGGGGTGGCGGACGGCGAGGCGGAAGCCGGTCGGCGCGCCGTAGTCGAACACGTACACCGCATAGCGATCGAAGCCGACGACTTCGGTGAAGCGGTCGATCACGCGGGCGATGTTGTCGAACGTATAGTGGAATTTTTCCCGCGGCGGCATGTCGGACTGGCCGAACCCGGGAAGGTCGGGCGCGACGATATGAAATTTGTCGGCGAGCAGCGGGATCAGGTCACGGAACATGTGGCCTGCGGTCGGGAAGCCGTGCAGCAGCAGCAGCTTCGGTGCTTCCTTTGGTCCCGCCTCGCGATAGAAAATCTTGAAGCCATCGACATCGGCCGTGCGGTAGCTGACTGGTGCCATCGAAGTCTCCTCTGTTTTAATTGCGTCTGTGAGATCGACACGGCTTTCGCGTGCGCGATAAGCCCGTCGGTTGCGGCCTCGTAGGCCTGCTTCAGCTGCCGCTGATCGACCGGGCGGCGTCGCGGATGATGTCGACGACGGCTTTTGGCGCGGTGACGATGGGGGCGTGATCCACCGCATGCGCCCTGATCGTCGCCTTCATCCGCTCGGCCATGAACCGCTGGGTTGCGGGCACGATCATCCGGTCGTCTTCGGCAACCAGGAACCAGCTCGGGACGTCCTTCCAGAGCGGTCGGCCGACCGGGACCGTGATGCAATCGAGCGCGATCGGTCGCTGCACGGCGGCGAGCACGGCGAGATCGTCCGCCGATGCGTGTTGCGCGAACGCCGTCGCGAAGGCCGCCTCGGGCAGCCAGATCAGGCCGTTGCCATCAGGCGCAAGCTTCGGCGCCTGGGGATGCGGCGGGAGGCGATAGAACACGTCGGCGACCTTCTCGCCTTGGTCGGGCGCAAGCGCGGTGACGTACACCAGCGCCTTGACCCGTTCGGGACGCGCCAGCGCCACCACCGCGCCGGCATAGGCGTGTCCGGCCAGCACGATCGGGCCTTGCGTCCGGTCCAGGCTGCGGTTGAGCGCGGCGACGTCGTCGGCCAGCGAGGTCAGCGGCAGCGGCGCCGCCACCACGTTGATGCCCTCCGCCTTCAGCGCGGCAATGACGCGCGCCCAGCTCGATCCATCCGCCCACGCGCCATGCGCGAGCACCACGCTCACATCCTTGACCGCCATCCTGCTGCTCCCGATCGCGAAGTCCGCCAACTCGTAACCAGTCGGTTGGAACCCGCTTTTGAAGGGCCGATGCTGGATAACAAAATGCGAGCGATTTTTGTTGCCGATTCGCCCGGTCTCGATTTTCTGAATTCGATCGCAACGTCGGTCGACGGCGTTATCGACTGGCTGGACGGGTTCCCGGGTTCGGCGCGGGGCGCAACAAGCAGGAGTATGAAAAATGGCCGCTCTCCCCCTGATCGTCTTCGACGTCAACGAGACCCTTCTCGATCTTGAAACCATGGAGCCGACCTTCAGACGCATTTTCGGCGACAGGGCCGCGATGCGCCTGTGGTTCGACGACATGATCCTGTATTCCGCGGCGCTGACGGTGGCCGGTTGTTACGTTCCCTTTACCGATATCGGTTCTGCCGTCATGAAGATGCTGGCGGATACCCGCGGCATCCGGATCAGCGACGCCGACAGGAAGGAACTCACGGACAAGTTCTCCACGATGCCGCCGCATGCGGAAGTGCCGGCGGCGCTGCGCAAGCTACGCGCTGCGGGGTTCCGGCTGTTCACGCTCACCGACAATCTGCTCGAGGTTCAGACGCGCCAGCTCGAACATGGCGGCATCGTCGATCTGTTCGAACGGCGCTTCAGCGCCGATGGCGTCAAGCACCACAAGCCGTCCCGCGAGGCGTACGGCTATGTCGAGAAGGAGCTAGGCGTAAAACCATCGCAGCTCTGTCTGATCGCCTGCCACACCTGGGACACCCTCGGCGCGGTGGCGGCGGGCTGGCAGGCAGCGCTGATCAAGCGTGACGGCAACGATTTATTGGGCGTAGGTCCCCAGCCGCAGTTCGTGGGCGATGACCTGAACGACGTGGCCGATCAGCTCATTGCGCGGCACAGGAACTGATCGGCCCGCCGTTGCACGCCCGAAGTTTCGAAGCGGATGTCGATCGCGGGGTGGCTCGATGTCTGCTTTGGGATCGACGCGCGAACACACTGTCCGCTTCTTCTTGTTGTTATCCGCCCGCCCCTCGCGAACAAAATTGGCGCGGCGCGTGGTTCCGAAAACATCGTCGTTTGAATTTAATTGTCGGATAAAACTCCGCCCTTGATTGAGTCGGTTGGTGAATCCGCGGTGGGCTTCGCAGCAGGCGCGACTCTGCCACCGCGCGAGCCGGGGTCGGCTGAATTCCTACCTCAATTAGAGGTTGACTGCCGATACCGGGTGGCAGAATTTGTTTCGAGGGCAATCAAAAGGGAAGGGGTGCTGACCGATACCCGCGCTGCGGACATCAACAACGCAGCGTGCAAACATGAAAGCGCTTGGAAATGCAATCGACGATGACGACAGATGTTTGTCGGCGTGGCTGCGCATCAAAGACTTTCAGAGGCATGACCTGCACGGTCGGCATCGGTTTGGCCGGGTTCGGGATAGCAGCTTCGCAGGCGTCGGATCTCACGGGAGTGGGCGGCGCTCTCCAGCATCAGTTCAAGCAAGACTGGTTCGCTAGACATGCGGTTGCGTCGTCGATGCCGCAACCGGTTGACTTGCGCGCCGGCCCGTTCGGGCAGCATCCAGCCACGTTCAAGGACCTCCCTCGGTGCCAGGCCGCAGCGGCCGTCCACGTCGGCACGATGGTCAAGCCGTGACGGAGGCCGCGTTCAGGATTCGAGACGGCGTTTAGGCTGGAAAACCGGCGAGCCGACATGACGGGTCGAAATCAGGTTTTCTTTTTCCACGGAGTAACGATGCCCTCGTGATGAACAACTCGATCAGATCGCCGCCGCTGCGGCTCGGATTCCGGACCTCGATCATCGCGCTCTTTGTCGGGATCGTGCTGGCCGTGGGCCTGACGCTGGTGTTCCTCAGCTTCAAGCGGGTCGAGACGATCACCCGGTCGGCGGCCAGCTCCTTCCTCGATGAGGTCGCCCAGCTCTCCGCCGATCGCATCGAGGCCAAGTTCGATGCGGTGCGGGACTGTCTCGAGATCCTGCGCGGCCTGCCGTCGGTGGAAAGCGCGAGCATCCTGAACGATCCGCGCC
>JBAUUA010001189.1:0-9023 GCA_049582465.1 Bradyrhizobium sp.
GGCCAGACCCGGGTCAGCCGCTGCCCGCGGATCTCGACCAGCACCACCGAGCCGTCCGGCATCACCACCGGCCCTTCCGGAAATTCGAGACCGGTAGCGAGAACGCGAACGTTGGGCATTGGAATCCTCCCGGCTTTTTTCCAAGGCGAGGCGGATTCAAGCTCATTTCCGCACGCGCAACAATTTCGTTGCGCCATGTTATGGCAAAGTCGCTATCGCTTGCCAAGCAACCACCGGCCGGGGGCGGCGCAACGCAGCCCCGCGTGGGGATTACTGCTTCACCGGCACCCAGATCTCGAGCCCGCCATTGCCGGTGCGCGGATCGAAATTCTCGTCGTAGCGCTCGAAGCTGGGCGCGTCCGCCGCCTTCAGGCCGGAGGCCGGCAGCCAGTGATTCCAGATCGTGTTGACGGTGCGGCGGATGGTCGAGATATGGTCGGCGTGGGTGAACACGGCGTATCGCTGTTCGGGAATCCGTACCTTCGCGAATTCGCGCGGCAGCTCGGAAAAATCAGACACTTCGACGCCGGCGATGTAATCGAAATTCCCGGCGTCGTCGCCGTTGCAGCAGACGCCGTAGGCGACCTTGCCGATGCGGCTGGGAATATCGGCGACCGCCTGGTGGAAGCGATGCCACTGGGCCGGAATGCCGGCGCCGTTCTCGTGGTTGTAGCGTTCGCCGAGGCCGGCGACGAGCAGCGGCGAACCGGTTTCGAAACGCGGCGCCGGAAGATTGTCGGTGCGGGTTGAATCCATGGGGATCGGCTCCTGAAGTGCGAGATGATCGAGGCACGTTGCGGCGCGGACCGCTTCGGGCGTCATGCCAAAATGGTCGCGGAACGCGCGGGTGAATGCTTCGTGAGAGCCGTAGTCCGCATCCAGCGCCAGTGTGAGGATATCGGGCGCGCCGGCGGCGAGCGCACGCGCCGCCTCGCTGAGCCGGCGGGCACGCACATAGCGCATCACCGACAGCCCGGTTGCGGCGGCAAACGCGCGGACCATGTGAAAGCGCGAGATGCCGGCGACGCCGGCGATCTCGTCCAGCGTCAACGCGTCGGCAAGATGGCTTTCGATGAACCAGAGCGCCTTCTGGGCGGGATTCATGGACGATCGAGTCCTCGTTCGAAGCGCGCCCATCATGCCCCTCACGCGCGCGCCGCGTTTGACAGTCATTGCTCCCGTTGTCGCCTTGGCGGACTCCTTTTGCCGCTTCGCGAATTGGAACCGCGCTGCCGCCCTTCTGCTGCGGCGCGAAAATAGCTGCGCCCGGCCATGACCGAGAAGCCGGAGTCCCTTACTTCGCCGCCGGTGCATCCTTGGCCGGCGGTGGCGCGGTCTTCTTCGGCTCCTCGGCCGCCTTCTTCTGCGCGGCCTGCAGGTCGTCGACGGTTTTCTGCAGGGAGGCAACGGCGCCCTTCAGCGCCTCGATCTGCCGATTGGCGGCGTCCAGCTTCTGCTGATGGTCGGCGGCGAGTTTTGAAATCGTCTTCTGCAGGAAATCGACATTGCTCTGCAGGCAGCTGGTGCGCCGCTCCATGGTCTTTTCGACGGTGCATATTTCGATACCGGGCACATCCTGCGCCGTGGCGCGGCCACAGGGAAGCCAAGAGGACGCCACAAGTACGGAGGCGACGAGAACGATCCGGCCGATCATCGAAATCCTCACGTGAATCCCTAACTGATTGGAGTTGCGCCCGACCACGGTCAATTTGTTGCGAGCAAACGGCGAGACGGCGAGGATACCATACCGAAACCTCATTCGCGCGTTGAGGTTTTGCCGTCGACACCCCAGATAACGGGGACGACGGGGCGTAGGGGTGGAGCGCAAGAGGGTGCTTGCGCGTCTTACGGAGAATAGCGGGATGGCAACGCGGGAACGACGTCTGGCTGAATTCAATGGCGAGGGACAACCGCCGCCGGATCAGCCGGTCCAGGTGCTATGCGAAGATCATAGCGGAACCTATCAGCTGCCGTTCGCCTGCCGTTTCGTCAATGGCGAGTGGCGCAACAATGAATCGGGCGGCACCGTCGAGGCGACCGTGGTCGGCTGGCGCCTGAGCGCGCCCGAGTTCAGGCGGGCCTCCGATTTCAAGCGAAGCGGCTGAACCCCGGCGTCCGCTGTGCCAAAATGCGACGGGAAGCGGCGGTTATTTTAAGGTTCGGAACGCGGCCGGAACGAACCGCGTCCGAATCAGCCGCCGGGCGCTGTACTCCGTTGTTCACGGCTAGATATCGGCAATACCCCGATACGCCGCGCTAGATCCAGCACGAGCCCGATCGGCCGCAGCCAGCGGCCGACGACAAAGGTTAATTCCTCGGCGGAAGACACTCTCTTACTTCCACGGCGTAACCGGCGGCACCTTGTCGGTGGCCGGCGGCATGTCGACGGTCTTGAAATCGGCCGGGCTGACGATTTCGAGATACTCCATGTCCGGAGAGTAATCGAACAGGTAGTGCACGATCCCCGGCCGCTGGTGCACGACGTCGCCGGCCTGCACCAGGGTCGGCTTGTCCTCATACATGAAGCGCGCCCAGCCCTTGGTCATGATGACGATCTGGAAATCGCAATCGTGGCGGTGCCAGCCGGTGCCGTCTTCCGGCGGCATGTCGGGATTGGCCTTGACCAGATGGCAGATCACCTGACCGCCGGTGGCGGCGGCGATGCCGAGATCGCGATACAGGAAGAAGTCGCGCAGACCCGCGCCCTCGAATTCGGTGTCGCCGGGTTTGACGTGGGAAAATTTGCTGACGACCGCGTGCTGATTCATCTGAAGCCTCCACCGTTCTTTCGCGAGACCGCGACAATCGCCGGCGTCCAATTTTTTGGCAGCGCGGATCGGCGCGTTCGAAGCCCGATTGTGCTATGCGAAAATCACGCCAGCCGTGCTGCGACGCGGCGAATTCGCCTGGGCCAGCCGCAACTGCGCGGAAGCGCTTGGATGTAATCTGAAATTCAAGCTGGGCGAGATGCCGCGGGTGACCGGCGGCTCACCGGCGCCGGTCCTGGAAACACGCGGGTTGAGAGCAAGTTGGGCAAGGCATGCCCGCTGCTTGAGCCCCGCAAACAGGCAACGGGGCGCGCGCGTTGCCTAATATTCGACCTCGAGCTCCTCGATGTCGGCAGGCTCGGCCTTGGCCGCCTCGATCCATTCGGCCATCTCCGGCAGCGCCATGATCATGTCCGCATAGGCCTTGAGCCGCGGCTCCAGCTTGACGTCATAGGTCATGAAGCGGGTCACGACGGGCGCATACATGGCGTCCGCCATGCTGCGTTCGCCGAACAGGAACGGCCCGCCCGATTTGGCCAGGCACTCGCGCCAGATCGTGCAGACCCGGTCGATATCGGCCTGGGCGCGCGACCAGATCTTGAAGCCGGGGAAATGACCCTTGAGGTTGACCGGCAGCGAGGCGCGAAGCGTGGTGAAGCCGGAATGGATTTCACCGCAGATCGAGCGGCAATGTGCCCGCAAGATGCGGTCCGCGGGCAGCAGGCCGGCGTCCGGCATGATCTCGTTGAGATATTCGGCGATCGCCAGCGTGTCCCAGACGGTGGCGCCCTCGTGCCGCAGGCACGGCACCAGGATCGAGGACGACAGCAGCAGGATTTCGGCCCGCGCGGAAGCATCGTCGGGCGCGGTGACGATCTCGTCGAACTCGAGCCCTGAGAACCTGGTCAGCAGCCAGCCACGCAGCGACCAGGACGAGTAGTTCTTGCTGCTGATGGTCAGTGTCGCTTTGGCCATATGGTTCTTCCCCCTCACGCCTGAACGCCCGTCCGGGCCTCCGCAGAGTGCCCATTGTTTTTGCTTCAATGCATTTTCACCAGCTTTAACAGCAAGCGACGTGCCAGTTTAGGAGGCTGTTTGACTCGCCTTTGGCTTCGATATTGCATGGCATCGGGCAGGGGCGGATCCGGATGAAGTCAATGATGTATCAGGCCTATCAGAACCACATGGACCTGACGGCGCCATGGCGGACGGGGGCCGCGCATGCGCTGAAATATCTCAACCTCGTCCCCCAGGGCATGTCCGACAGACTGTTCGGGCGGCTGGCTGCGGCGCTGGAATTGATCTCGCGCACCTCGCTCACTTATACCCGCCCGCCTTACGGCATCGACAGCGTGATGGTCGGCAATCAGGAATTGGGGGTGAGCGAAGAGGTGGTCTATTCGACGCCGTTCGGCTCGCTGCTGCATTTCAAGAAGGAGAATTCGCCGGAGCAGCCGCGGCTGTTGCTGGTGGCGCCGATGTCCGGCCATTTCGCCACGCTGCTGCGTGGCACGGTAAAGACGCTGCTGCAGGACCACGACGTCTACATCACCGACTGGCACAATCCCCGCGACATTCCGCTTGGTGCGGGCCGATTCGGTCTCGAGGACTACACCGATCACCTGATCGACTTCCTGGACAAGATCGGACCGCGCGCGCACATGGTGGCGATCTGCCAACCATCGGTATCGGCGCTCGTCGCCGCCGCCGTCATGTCGGAGAACGATCACCCGGCGCGGCCGGCGACGCTGACGCTGATGGCCGGGCCGATCGATACCCGCATCCAGCCGACCAAGGTCAACGAGTTCGCCAAGAGAAAGCCGATCACATGGTTCGAGGAGAACCTGATCAACTTCGTGCCGATCCAGTGCAAGGGCGCGTTCAGGCAGGTCTATCCGGGCTTCGTGCAGCTCACCGCTTTCGTCTCGATGAATCTGGAGCGCCACATCAAGTCGCATATCGATCTCGCCGATCATCTGGCCAAGGGCGAGAATGAGAAGGCCGCGATCATCAAGACCTTCTATGACGAATATTTCGCGGTCATGGACCTGCCGGCCGAATTCTACATCGAAACCGTGCGCGACGTATTCCAGGAGCATTTGTTGCCGCAGGGCAGACTGATGCATCGCGGCCGCCCGGTGAATCCGGCCGCGATCAAGCGGATGGGGCTGATGACGGTCGAAGGCGAGAAGGACGACATCTGCTCGATCGGCCAGACGCTGGCGGCCCAGGACCTCTGCACCGGCGTGCGCGCCTATCGCAAGGTGCACCACATGCAGGCCGGCGTCGGCCATTACGGCGTATTCTCGGGCAAGCGCTGGAACAACGAGATCTATCCGCTGCTGCGGGATTTCGTGCACGTCAATTCGTGACTGGTTCCTCGATCCGCAAGGATCCTCGCGCGCGCTGCTTCAAGGCGTCTTATCGGTAGATTTCGTTGACGGCTCCGCCGCGATCAGATGTGTAACCTTCGGCTTGCCTTGAACATAAAGGTGCACCTTTTCCTGCAATATGCGGTCGGCGTTGGTGACCCGCTTGTGCTGACGCAGGTGTTCCAGCCACGATTCGACGAGAAAGGTTTCGAGGAAACGACCTTCCTCGGCGGTGTCTTCGAATATGCCCCACGAGTAGGCGCCGTCCCGACGGCGTTCGAGCGCCAATTTCTCGAGCGCGGCGAGGAATGCCTCGCGATCGCCGGGATCTATCCGGTACTCGACGGTGACGAGCACCGGACCGCGGTCATCCTCAACGTGCCGCGCGACGACAGGCGTTGGCCAGTGCATGGATGGCGTGAGGTCCGGACCGCGACCGGCACGCAGCTTCCAGCGCCACGTTGCCGGGATCGCAACCAGGGCACCGCCCGCCGCGATGAAATGTGCCAGGGGCAACCCGAACATGCCGGCAACTTGTCCCCACAGCACGCTTCCAATCGTCAGGGTTCCAAAGAAAACCGTGACGTACATGGCAAGGCCGCGTCCGCGCACCCAGTCAGGCAGGGCATACTGAGCCGAGATATTGAGGCTCGCCAGCACGGCGATCCACGAAACACCCGCGATCAGGCTTGCCGATAGAGCCAGGATCGGCTCTCGCGCGAGCCCGAACAGCACCAGCGTGACAGCCGTGCCGGCCTCCCCGGCAGCCACGAGCATGTTGGCTCCGATTTTTGCTTTCAGCCAAGGCAGCGCAAAAGCTCCAGCCACCGCGCCAATACCGATCGCGCCCAGCAGGCCGCCATAAAGTTCCGGACCGCCCGCGATCTGATTGCGCGCGACCAGTGGAAGCAGCGCCCAATACGCGCTGGCAAACAGGAAGAACCCGACGGCTCGCACCAAGGTCGCGCGCAGAGCCCGATTGTGACGCGCGTAGCGAAAACCCGTGCGAATGGCACTGGTGAACCGCTCGGCTGGCATATTATCCATGCGCGTTTGCGGCGAGTGCCACCAGATCAGCACGCCGATAACGCCGATATTGCTGACGGCGTTGAGCCAAAACGGCGCGGCGATTCCAAATCCAAGTATGATCGCGCCGCCGATCGCCGGACCGATCGCCCGGCTGATATTCATGCCGAGGCTGTTTGCCGCGATGGCGGGAGCCAGATCCTGCTTGGCTACGAGTTGCGGCACGATGGATTGCCAGGCCGGGGCCTCCAGCGCGCCGAACAGGCTGATCAGAAACGTGAACAGCAACAACGTGGCTGGACTCACGAGATCAGCCGAGACCATTGCCGCAAAGATCGCCGAGAATATGGTGATCAAAATCTCGAGGACGATGATAAAGCGGCGCTTGTCGATGATATCCGCAAGCGCGCCGGCGGGTATCGCGAACAGAAACAGCGGGAGGGCGTTCGCCGCCTGAACCAACGATACCATCAGGGGACTGGCGTCCAGGCCCGTCATCAACCAGCTGGAAGCGGCGCTGTACATCCAGCCGCCGACGTTGGAGACGACGGTCGCAAGCCATAGCATGGCAAAGACGCGATGCTTAAACGGCGCCCATGCCGATGCCCTGACGTTTGTCGACGCCTCCGGTTCTCCCGATAGCCTCTTATCCGCGGATGCCATGCACACTTTCTCCGAGGAAACGTAGCACGAATCGTGGGGATTGACGGAGAAGTGTGGACAGAACACGGAGGACGCAACACGCCGCTACAATAGCTAGCAGCTACTTCACCCGGATCGGCGAGTCCTTCAGCCCGTTGTCGTCAAAGGCCTTGCGCAGCGTGCCGTTGGCGGCGGCTTCCGTCATGAATTTGGTCACGAACGCCAGCGCCACTGGATGATTGAGCGGCACCGCCACCGCGGTGACGGTCTGCTTGAAGGTCTCATCCAGCACCCGCGTGCCCGGGATCTTCTTCGCTATCGCATTGAGCTGTTCGCGCGACAGCGCAAAGGCGTCGATCTCGCCGTTCTTGAGCAGCGCGAAGATCTCGTCATAGGTCTGATAGCCCGCAACCTTGGCATGCTTGAGATGTGCGATCGCGCCGCGCATGGTGGTGGTGTTATTGACGGCGGCGACCTTGACGCCGGGCTGGTCGAGGGTGGCGAAATTCGTCGCCAGTGAGCCGGATTTGACGATGTAGGTCGCGTCCGTTACCTCGTAGGTGGGACCGAACGACATCCGCGCCTCGCGCTCTTTATCCTTCGGCAGGAAGCTGACGTCCCAGGCGCCCGTCGACACGGCGTCGACGATCTGTCCGGAATTCTGGTAGGCGACATATTCCACGGGGACGCCGAGTTCCGCCGCCATTTCCCTGCCGAGATCGACCGGCACGCCGGCATAGCCGCCGGCGTCGTTCCTGGTCGACCAGAATGCGCCGCCGGCCGGGCTGATCGCGATCGCCACCCGCAGCTTGCCGGTCGGCGCGATTTCGTCCTTCAGCGCATCGGCGCCCGCGGGGACCGCCGTCATGACCGAGGCCGCCAGAATGAGGCCGGCGAGGCGCAGCAAGGGTCGATTGAACATCGGATACACCCTCCCCTTGGCCCGTTATCGACCGGGCCTTCGCCTCGCATTGTGGTTGATTGAGGGAAGCGTTGAAACCGAAATTGCCCGGCCCGGACTTCAAAAGTTCGTCACGGTCGAGCCGCGGCGTGCCTATTGGCGCGTTCGGAAAATGGTCTCGGAAGGAAGCTCGCCGAACGCCTCGCGATAGTCTTTCGCGAAACGGCTCGGACTTGCGAAATTGCTCTTGAAGGCCGCCGCCGTCACGCTGATGCCGGGATCCCCGGAGGTCAGGATTTCACGCGCGCGCTTGAGGCGGATCGCCTTGGCAAAGGCCATCGGTGAATAGCCGCGGCTGCGCTCGAAAGCCCTGAAAATGGCCCGCGTGCTGACCCCTGCCTCGGCTGCCAGCCGCTCGATGGTGATCGGCCGCTGCCAGTTGGCTTCGATGAACTCCTCGATCCTCCGAACCACCCATGGCGCAGGCATGCTTTCCTGGCTTTCCAGGAGATGGCTGAAACTGTGGCGGCTTGCATAGAGAAAGGCGATCTGCACGGCGTGTTCGAGTTCCCGGCACACGGCCTGGGGCAATGGAGACACCGTCGAGTCCAGTTGCTGCGCAAGAAAGCGGATGAGGTCGGCAAGGCCTTGCGCGTGAGGCTCGCCCGCGGCCACCGCGGGCTCGAACGTCAGTTCGCCCTTCGGCTTGGCGCCCAGCAGCGCCGTCATTCTTTGCAGCAACGCCTGCTCGCTCAGCCGAAGCGTCAGGCGTTCATGGCCGGCCTCGCAAACCATCAGCGAGCGGCTTCCCGCCGACGCGATCGCGAACTGATGTTCGTTGATGTCGGTCGTCCGGCCCGCGACAGTAGTGGCGGCGCGGCCCCTGTGCGCGATCTGCAGCCGGATGAAGTCGGCGGCATGATTGTCGATGACGAGATCGGCGGTGGTCGCGCCGAAGGCGAGGCCGGTCTCCTGCAGCTTGATGAGATTGACGCGCGCCTCAAAACCGTCGGTGTTCTTCAGATCGATCCCGGCCGCGCCAAACAATGTCGTGCTCAGCTCTCGCAGCTCTTCAGGATCGGACGTCCGGAACACCGGGAAGCGATGCAGGGGATCGGTTACAGCGTTCAGCATGGTTGTCCGGTTGTCAGGTTCAATGAACGACTCGGGCGTCAGCAGTCTTGCGCAACCATCAGCTTGTTCGTTTCGAAGTTTAGCCGCTAACAGAAACCTACCTTGATTTGCATCAGGTCCGCACCAGCGACCTTACCCAGATTGGGTATTCGCTCAAAAACGACATGATGCTCAGTTGAG
>JBAUUA010001190.1:0-2735 GCA_049582465.1 Bradyrhizobium sp.
CAGCTTCTTGTTGGCGGTCATCTGCTTGAAGCCGTTGTCCCAATAGGCGAGGCCCGTCATGCCCTTGGAATCCAGGAGCTTGAGCAGCCGGGCGCCGAGCGGGCCGTCGGTGACCTTCCGCAGCGTCTTGAGGTCCGGCAGGATGTAGGGCAGATCGAACACCTCGAATTCCTTGATCCCGATCGGGCCGAACTTGGAGTTCGACGGCGCCAGCATCTGCACCGCGCCGAGCTGCAGGGCTTCGAGCTCTTCCTTGTCCTTGTAGAGCGTCGAGTTCGGATAGACTTCGACCTTCACCTTGCCGTTGGTGTACTTCTCGGCCAGTTCCTTGAACTTGTCGGCCGCCTTGCCCTTCGGCGTGTCGGAGGCCACGACGTGGCTGAACTTGATGACGATCGGCGATTGCGCCGAGGCCGGCCCGACCAGCACCAATGCTGCGATCGACGCAGCGGCCAATATCAGTTTACGCATGTTACCTCCGCCTTGTTCTTGCGGAACGCACGCCCCAGCGCCGCTCCTATCCTTGTATGCCAAGCGCACCAATACAGAGAAGCCGGCCGAAATGCCAATGCCCCTTTAGCAGGGGCAATTACAAATTCCGCTAAAGTTAAAAACCCTTGCTGCAGTGCAAAAACGCGGCGCTGAGGGCGCCGCGTTTCCTTGATCCGATATGCATCTTTTTCGAGCAATCAGCCCGCCGCTGCCGCCGCGGGCACGTCGCGCTGGCGCTTCATGACGATCTTGTTGAGCGCGCCGAGATAGGCCTTGGCCGAGGCCACCAGCGTATCCGGATCGGCGGCCCGCGCGGTCATCGAGCGGCCCTCATGGCCGAGCCGCACCGACACCTCGGCCTGCGCGTCGGTGCCCTCGGTGACGGCGTGGACCTGATAGAGCTCGAGCTTGGCCTCGTGCGGCACCAGCGCCTTGATGCAGTTGAACACCGCGTCCACCGGGCCGTTGCCCTCGGCTTCCTCGATCCTGGTCTGGCCGTCGATGCTGAGCTTCATGGTGGCGCGCTGCGGCCCATGGGTGCCCGCGATCACCGTCAGCGAGGTCAGCTTGATGCGGTCGTGCGAGGCGGCGATTTCCTGATCGACCAGCGCCTCGATGTCCTCATCATAGATGTCCTTCTTGCGGTCGGCCAGCGCCTTCATCCGCACGAACGCGTCTTCCAGTTGGTTGGCGCCGAGCTTGTAGCCCATCTCCTCCAGCTTGTGCACGAAGGCGTGGCGGCCGGAGTGCTTACCGAGCACCAGCGACGACTGCTTCAGGCCGATCATTTCCGGCTTCATGATCTCGTAGGTCGAGGCGTCCTTGAGCACGCCGTCCTGGTGGATGCCGCTTTCATGCGCGAACGCGTTCCGGCCGACGATCGCCTTGTTGTACTGCACCGGGAACGAGGTCGCCGCCGACACCAGCTTCGAGGCCCGCGTCAGCATGGTGGTGTCGATCTTGTTCCACCACGGAAACACGTCATTGCGGACGTTCATCGCCATCACGACTTCCTCGAGCGCGGCATTGCCTGCCCGCTCGCCGATGCCGTTGACGGTGCATTCGATCTGCCGCGCGCCGCCGGCGATCCCCGCCAGCGAATTCGCCACCGCCATGCCGAGATCATTGTGGCAATGCACGGAGAATACCGCCTTGTCGGAGTTCGGCACCCGCTCGATCAGCGTGCGCATGAAGCGGGCGTATTCCTCGGGCGTGGTGTAGCCGACGGTGTCGGGAAGATTGACCGTGGTCGCGCCGGCCTTGATCACGGCCTCGACGATGCGGCAGAGGTAGTCCATCTCGCTGCGGGTGGCGTCTTCGGCCGACCATTCGACGTCGTCGATCTGGTTGCGCGCGCGGGTGACGTTGGCGATCGAGAGCTCCATCACCTGCTCCGGCGTCATGTTGAGCTTGACGCGCATGTGCAGCGGCGAGGTCGCGATCACGGTGTGGACACGGCCACGTTTGGCGAACTTCACGGCTTCCGCGCAGCGGTCGATATCCTTCGGATTGGCGCGCGACAGGCCGGCGATCACGGCATTCTTGGAGCGCCTTGCGATCTCGCTGACCGCCTGGAAGTCGCCCTCGGAGGTGATGGGGAAACCGGCCTCGATGACGTCGACGCCCATGTCGTCGAGCATTTCGGCGACCTCGAGCTTCTCCTCGAAGCTCATGGTGGCGCCGGGGCATTGTTCGCCGTCGCGCAAGGTGGTGTCGAATATGATGACGCGGTCCTTGTCGGACTTTTTGACGGTGGTCATTAAAAAAAATTCCTTGTAGCTGGTGCGCCGCTGTCTGAGCGCTGAAGGGTTCTGGTGATCTCGCACAACCCCTGAGTGCCCAGGCGCAAACGCCCAGACGGCCCTCAGGGGCAGATAAGAAGCAGAAGCCCGCCAAGAAGCAGGGTGGGCAAGGACGCAGCCGGAATCGCTTCGGGAGCGGCGATGAAGGCCGATTTCCCGTGAACTCCGAACTTTTCGCTGCGAATCAGCATTGCCAGACCCTATGGAAGCCCGATCCTCGGCCAAAACCATTGACGGTTTATTAGCCTGCGGGGCGCTTCCGAGCCCCTTCTAGACGAGAAATGCCCGAAACCGCAACGCCAAAAGATAGTCAGCGGCGGGGATGGTCAGGAGTATTGACCTAGTTTGGGCGGCCCAGAAGCCGTCAACCGTCATTGAGCGCAAGCGAAGCAATCCATCGAGCAGCAAGAAAGAAAGCTGGATTGCTTCGTCGCTTCACTC
>JBAUUA010001191.1:0-2722 GCA_049582465.1 Bradyrhizobium sp.
CTGCCGTGCAGATCGTATTCGTCGGATCGTTCGATCTTCGCGGTGACGATCTCGCCGACTTTCAACGGGCGACGGCTGGAGAGATAGACCGCGCCGTCAATCTCCGGTGCGTCCGCCTTCGAGCGACCCTTTGAAACGGTCGGGCCCACTTCGTCGATGATGACCTGCTGTCGCGTCCCGACCTTGCGCTTCAGCCGGCGGGCGGAAATCTTCTGCTGCCGTGCCATCAGCGCGTTCCAGCGCTCCTGCTTGATCTCGTCCGGCACGGCCTGGGGAAGCGCGTTCGACGAAGCCCCCGCGACCGGCTCGTATTTGAAGCAGCCGACGCGGTCGATCTCGGCCTCATCGAGCCAGTCGAGCAGATAGGCGAAATCGGAATCGGTCTCGCCGGGAAAGCCGACGATGAAAGTGGAGCGCAAGGTCAGATCAGGGCATTGCTCGCGCCACTTGTGGATCCGCCCGAGCGTCTTGTCCTGCGCCGCCGGGCGCTTCATGGCTTTCAGGATTTCCGGGCTGGCGTGCTGGAAGGGGATGTCGAGATAGGGCAGGATCTTGCCTTCGCTCATCAGGCCGATGACCTCGTCGACATGCGGGTAGGGGTATACGTATTGCAGCCGTACCCAGGCGCCGAACTCGCCGAGCTCTTTGGCGAGATCGAAAAATTTGGCGCGGACCGCGCGGTCCTTCCACGGGCTCTCGGCATATTTGATGTCGACGCCGTAGGCTGAGGTGTCTTGCGAGATGACCAGCAGCTCCTTGACGCCGGCGGTGACCAGTTTCTCCGCCTCGCGCAGCACGTCATTGGCCTGACGCGACACCAGGTCGCCGCGCAGTTTCGGGATGATGCAGAAGCTGCAGCGGTTGTTGCAGCCTTCGGCAATCTTCAGATAGGCGTAGTGCCGCGGCGTCAGCTTGATGCCCTGCGGCGGCACCAGATCGAGGTGCGGATTATGCACCGGCGGTACCGCGCGGTGCACGGCCTCGAGCACGCTCTCATATTGCTGCGGCCCCGTAATCGATAGCACGCCGGGATAGGCCGCCTCGATCTGCTCGGGTTCGGCGCCCATGCAGCCGGTGACGATGACCTTGCCGTTCTCGGCCATCGCCTCGCCGATGGCGCCGAGCGATTCCTGCTTGGCGCTGTCGAGAAAGCCGCAGGTGTTGACGATGACGAGGTCGGCGCCGTCGTGCTTGCGCGCCAGCTCATAGCCCTCGGCGCGCAGCCGCGTGATGATGCGCTCGGAATCCACCAGCGCCTTGGGGCATCCCAGGGAAACAAAGCTGACTTTGGGCGCGGCGGCCTGTTGCATCTTTAATTTGTCCAATTGATGGGCAGGAGCTAGTCCCAATTGCTCATAATTACAAGGCTTTGAGCGGGCTCGCGGCGTGCTAATGATGTGGCGCCGGAGCGTGAGTCATCGATGGGCGCCGATCAGTCACCGAAAATCGTCATTGTCGACGAAAGCCCAATCCGCGCAGCGATCCTCGAGGAGGGGCTGCGGGAAGCAGGTTTTACCGGCGTGGTCCATATCAGCGAAATGCAGAGCCTGCTGGCGCGGATCTATGCGCTTGATCCCGACGTCATCCTGATCGATCTGGAAAACCCCAGCCGCGATGTGCTGGAACAGATGTTCCAGGTCAGCCGCGCGGTGCGCCGGCCGATCGCGATGTTCGTCGATCAGAGTGACGCGGCCTCGATCCAGGCCTCCGTCGATGCCGGCGTTTCCGCCTATATCGTCGACGGACTGAAAAAGGAGCGCATCAAGCCGATCCTCGACCTCTGCATCTCCCGCTTCAACGCCTTCGCGAAGCTGCAGGGTGAACTCGATCGCGCCAAATCCGCGCTGGAAGACCGCAAGGTGATCGACCGCGCCAAGGGAATCCTGATGAAACTGAAAGGTCTCACCGAAGACGAGGCCTATGTGCTGCTGCGCTCGACCGCGATGCGCGAGAAAAAGAAGATCGGCGAGATCGCACAGTCGATCCTGACCGCGTCGGAGTTGCTGAAATGACCCACCCGCTTCACATCGGCTTCATTCCGCTGGTCGACGCCGCGGCACTGATCGTTGCCGTCGACAAGGGATTTACCGCGGCGGAAGGGCTCGACGTCACGCTGGTGCGGGAGGTGTCGTGGTCCAATGTCCGCGACAAGCTCAATATCGGCCTGTTCGATGCCGCGCATCTGTTGGCCCCCGTCGCGATCGCCTCCAGCCTCGGACTGGGCCACGTCAAGGTGCCGATCGCGGCGCCCTTCAATCTCGGCCTCAACGGCAACGCCATCACGGTGTCGCCGGCGCTGCATGCGGCAATCATGGCCGAACTCGACGGCGACCGGTTCGACCCGATGGCGACCGCGCTGGCGCTGTCGCGCGTGGTCGCCGCGCGGCGCAAGAGCGGTGCGGAGCCGCTGATCTTCGGCATGACCTTTCCGTTCTCGACCCACAATTACCAGCTCCGGTTCTGGATGGCCGCCGGCGGCGTCGACCCCGACGAGGACGTGCGTCTCGTGGTGCTGCCGCCGCCCTACATGGTGGATAGCCTCGCCAATGGTCACGTCGATGCGTTCTGCGTCGGCGCCCCCTGGAACTCCGTCGCCGTCGACCGCGGCGTCGGCCGGATCCTGCATTTCGTCTCGGACATTCTGGTGCGCGCCGCGGAAAAGGTGCTCGCGGTCCGGCAGACCTGGTCGGACAAGAATCCGCAAGTCGTCGCCGCGCTGGTC
>JBAUUA010001192.1:0-1556 GCA_049582465.1 Bradyrhizobium sp.
GCCATAGGCTTCGAGCGCCCACACCTCCATTTCGCCGAACCGCCGGCCGCCGAACTGCGCCTTACCGCCCAGCGGCTGCTGGGTGACGAGGCTGTAGGGGCCGATCGAGCGGGCGTGGATCTTGTCGTCGACCAGGTGGTGCAGCTTGAGCATGTAGATGTGCCCGACCGTGACCTGACGGTCGAATGACTCCCCGGTGCGACCATCGAACAGGGTGACCTGGCCGGAATGGTCGAGACCCGCAAGATCGAGCATGTGCTCGATATCCGCCTCCTTGGCGCCGTCGAACACCGGCGTCGAAATCGGCACGCCGTGACGCAGATTGGAGCCGAGCTCGATGAGGCCCTTCTCGTCCAGCGACTTGATGGTCTCGTCCTCGCCGTAGACCTTGCGCAGCAGCTCTTTCAGCGGCTTCGGATCGTGCTTGGCGTTGTAGAGATCGACGGCATGCCCGATCTTCAGGCCAAGGCCCCCGCAGGCCCAGCCCAGGTGTGTCTCCAGGATCTGGCCGACATTCATCCGGCTCGGCACGCCGAGCGGATTGAGCACGATGTCGACCGGCGTACCGTCGGCGAGGAACGGCATGTCCTCGAGCGGCACGATCTTCGACACCACGCCCTTGTTGCCGTGGCGGCCGGCCATCTTGTCGCCGGGCTGGATCTTGCGCTTCACGGCGACGAAGACCTTGACCATCTTCATGACGCCGGGCGGCAGTTCGTCGCCGCGCTGCAGCTTCTCGACCTTATCGAGGAAGCGCTGTTCCAGCCGCTTCTTCGATTCGTCGTACTGCTTACGGATGGCTTCGATCTCCGCCATGATCTTGTCGTTCGGCGAAGCGAACAGCCACCATTGCGAACGCGGATACTCTTCCAGGATCGCCCGCGTGATCTTGGTATCTTTCTTGAAGCCCTTCGGCCCGGCGATGCCCTGGCGCCCTTCCAGGAGTTCGGCGAGGCGGCCATAGACGTTGCGGTCGAGGATCGCCTGCTCATCGTCGCGGTCCTTGGCGAGCCGCTCGATTTCTTCACGCTCGATGGCGAGCGCGCGTTCGTCCTTGTCGACACCGTGGCGATTGAACACGCGCACTTCGACGACCGTGCCCTGCACGCCCGGCGGCACCCGCAATGAAGTGTCGCGCACGTCGGAAGCCTTCTCGCCAAAGATAGCGCGCAACAGCTTCTCTTCCGGCGTCATCGGGCTTTCGCCCTTCGGCGTGATCTTGCCGACCAGGATATCGCCGGCGCGGACCTCGGCGCCGATATAGACGATGCCAGCCTCGTCGAGATTCTTCAGCGTCTCTTCCGAGACGTTGGGAATGTCGCGAGTGATTTCGTCCGGGCCGAGCTTGGTGTCGCGCGCCATCACTTCGAATTCCTCGATGTGGATCGAAGTGAAGACGTCGTCCTTCACGATCCTTTCGGAGAGCAGGATCGAATCTTCGAAGTTGTAGCCGTTCCACGGCATGAACGCGACGAGCACGTTGCGCCCGAGCGCCAGCTCACCGAGTTCGGTCGACGGCCCGTCGGCGATGATTTCGTGCTCAAGCACGGTATCGC
>JBAUUA010001193.1:0-1533 GCA_049582465.1 Bradyrhizobium sp.
GCGAACTGCGGCGCAGGCGCGACGGCGGCGGGCTGCGGTGCCGCGGCTTCGGACACTTGCGGCGGCGGGGGCGCTGCCTTCGAAAGCTGTTCGAACACCAGATATCCTCCGATCGACAGCGTCGACACGGCCGCAACCGCCAGCGCATCGGAGGCGAGTTTGCGGATCGCGCGGGCGGCGGTGGCGCGCTTCGGCCTCGGGCGAGCCTGCGCGGCCGTCACCGCCAACAGCCGATCGTAAGCGGCGCGCTGCTCCGGATCGCCGAGGATGGCGTTGGCACGCAGGATCATCCGCAGCCTTAGCGCGGCATTCGTATCGTCGGGATTGGTGTCAGGGTGGACCGCCTTGACGGCCTTGCGAAATGCGGCCCTGACATCGTCGGCGTTATCCTCCGGAAGAGCGCCGAGCAAATCATAAAGGGTCATCATGGCTGGTCTCGCGGCTGCCCGTCCGAGAAATTTCCGCCGTGGTACCGAAAAATCGAAATAATCAAGCGATTATTTACACCGCCAAACAAGACGTAAAAAGGACGGCGCCGCCGCGAAACGGCTATCGGTGTGTCGAAAAAAGGGCGATTCCGGCGGGGCGCGGTTGGTTAACGCACGGCCGGCGATGAATGCGCTACCGGTTCGATCCGGCACAGGCTCGCCGCCTGCAGCCGCGCCAGGCGCTTGCGCGTCGCCTGCTCCGCATCGCGGTAGCATTGCCGCTCATAGGCGAGTTTCAGCCGCGCCCATTGATCGGGATCCACCGGCTTGAGGTCGGATGATTCCCTGAACTCGCAATCGGGTGCCGGCTGCGGCGTGAGCAGCGCGCGGGCAGGCCGGCGAATGCGCAACTCCGGTTGTCGATCGGCGGCAATGTGGACCGGCTTTGCCTGCAGTTCGGGCGCCGGCGTTCGCGAGGCGCATCCGGCGAGCGCGATGGCGCACGACAGGGCGGCAAGCGCGATCAGCTTCCGGACAAGCGCGGCCGCTGGCCGCCCCGCGGATCGATCCGCGCGCGGCGTCGTCGTCGGGGATTCGGAAATGCCGGCAGCGCGATGAGTCCGGCCCGCGGTCGCCATGGTCGTGTTTCCCTGATCCGGGCGAGGCAAGGCCGCCCTTCCCGCGGCGCGCACCGCCACGCGAACCGCGCGCAGCGACACAGCCTGCCCTTCTGGTCAGCGGGGCGATCATGGCTGGATAAATTGAATCTCTTTCTAAGAATTACGATGAACAGGATGTGAATCGGCCTGTCCCCGGCGAGGACGACGAGCGGCGCGCGTTCGCAATTCGAATGTCAAACAGCGACAACGAAGAAACATGCCTTCGCGATCCCGCGGCGCGTTTCGCCCGGGTTTTGCTATTCTTCTCCCGCCCTCTCCGAAAGGAGGGCGCAGGGAAGGCCGGGTGCGCGCTGCACCCGCGGTCTCGCGTGCAAAGGGATAGAAAAGCGCACACGAGCATACAGGTTCAGCGGAAGCAATCCGGCCTTCCCTGCGCAATGGTTTTACGGCTTATAACGCGCTCTCCCCGGTGACCGGCTTTCTTG
>JBAUUA010001194.1:0-5481 GCA_049582465.1 Bradyrhizobium sp.
GTGTCGGCTTGCGGCCCGAGGGCCGCGCCCCCGTGCGCGAAGGCGCGGCCCTGTTCGCCGATGCCGCGTCGGCCGAACAGATCGGCGCGGTCACCTCGGGCGGCTTCGGGCCGAGCCTCAATGCACCGGTGGCGATGGGCTATCTGCCGACGCCGCAGGCCGCCCTCGGCGGCACCGTGTTCGCCGAAGTCCGCAGCCAGCGCCTGCCGCTGCGGGTCGCGCCAATGCCTTTCGTTGCCAACACCTACAAACGCTGAATTTGCAAACGCTGAAGGATTTGTCATGACGACGCTCTACACCGCCGATCACGAATGGCTCCGCATCGAGGGCGACGTCGCCACCATCGGGGTCACCGATTATGCGCAGTCGCAGCTCGGCGATGTCGTGTTCGTCGAGCTGCCGAAGGTCGGCCGCAGCCTGAAAAAAGCGGAAGCCGCCGCCGTGGTCGAATCGGTCAAGGCGGCCTCCGACGTCTACGCGCCGATTTCCGGCGAAGTGCTCGAGGTCAACGAGGCGCTCACCGCCGAGCCCGCGCTGGTCAATTCCGACGCCGCCGGCAAGGCCTGGTTTTTCAAAATCAAGATTGCCGACAAGGGCGAACTCGGCGGCCTGATGGACGAGGCCGCCTACAAGCAGCACACGGCCTGAGCCAGCGAGGAACAACCGATGACCGCGCACCGCAAACCCGTTGACGAAGCCGCCACCACCTTCGTCCGCCGCCATATCGGCCCCTCGCCGCGCGACATGTCGGCGATGCTGGAGACCGTGGGCGCGGCGAGCCTTTCCGCCCTGATGGCGGAAACCCTGCCTTCATCGATCCGCCAGCAGGCGCCGCTCGATCTCGGCACGCCCCTGAGCGAGACCGAGGCACTGGCGCATATGCGCGATCTCGCCTCGCAGAATGCGCTCTTCACCTCGTTGATCGGCCAAGGCTATTCCGGCACGATCCTGCCGGCGGTGATCCAGCGCAACATCCTGGAAAACCCCGCCTGGTACACTGCCTATACGCCGTATCAGCCGGAGATCAGCCAGGGCCGGCTCGAAGCCCTGTTCAATTTCCAGACCATGATCTGCGACCTCACCGGGCTCGACGTCGCCAACGCCTCGCTGCTCGACGAGGCGACCGCTGCGGCCGAAGCCATGGCGCTGGCCGAGCGCGCCGCGCCGGCCAGGACAAAATCCTTCTTCGTCGATACCGAGGTGCATCCGCAAACGCTCGCCGTGCTGCGCACCCGCGCCGAGCCCTTGGGCTGGAACTTGATCGTCGGCGATCCCGCAACCGATCTCGACAGGTGCGAGGTCTTCGGCGGCCTGCTGCAATACCCGGGAACGTCAGGCGCGGTGCGCGATCTGCGCCCTGCGATCGCGAACCTGCGCGCCAAGGGCGCGCTCGCCATCGTCGCCGCCGACCTGCTGGCGCTGACGCTGCTCGCCTCGCCCGGCGAACTCGGTGCCGATATCGCCATCGGTTCGGCGCAGCGATTCGGCGTACCGATGGGCTATGGCGGGCCGCACGCGGCCTATATGGCGGTGCGCGATGCGTACAAACGCTCGCTGCCCGGCCGGATCGTGGGCCTGTCGATCGATTCGCGCGGACAACCGGCCTATCGGCTGGCGCTGCAGACCCGCGAGCAGCATATTCGCCGCGAAAAGGCGACCTCCAACATCTGCACCGCGCAGGTGCTTTTGGCGGTAATCGCCTCGATGTACGCGGTCTATCACGGGCCGGAAGGATTGACTCACATCGCCCGCACCGTGCATCGGCGGACGGCCGTGCTGGCGGCAGGATTGCGCAAGCTCGGCTTTGTCCCGAAGTCGGAGACCTTCTTCGACACGGTGACGGTGGATGGCGGCGGCAAGCAGAGCGAAATCGCCGCCCGGGCGCGGGATGAAAAAATCAACCTCGGAATCGGTCACGGTATCCTTCGCATCGCGCTGGACGAGACCACGACGCCCGAAACCGTCGAGGCGGTGTGGCGCGCATTCGGCGGCAAATTGGCTTACGCCGATATCGAGGCCGGCGCCCGCGACGCGCTGCCGGCGGACCTGAAGCGATCGGGGACCTTCCTCACCCATCCCGTTTTCCACGCCCACCGCTCGGAGACGGAATTGCTGCGCTACATGCGCAAGCTCAGCGATCGCGACCTCGCGCTCGACCGCGCCATGATCCCGCTGGGCTCCTGTACCATGAAGCTCAACGCGACATCGGAGATGATCCCGCTGACCTGGCCCGAATTCGCCACCCTGCATCCGTTCGCGCCGCCGGAGCAGGCCGGCGGCTATCGCGTCCTGTTCGCCCGGTTGGAAAAATGGCTGTGCGACATCACGGGCTATGAAGCGATTTCGCTGCAGCCCAATTCAGGCGCGCAGGGCGAATATGCCGGACTGCTGGCCATCCGCGGCTTTCACGCTGCGCGCGGCGAGCCGCACCGCAAGGTGTGCCTGATCCCCTCCTCGGCGCACGGCACCAATCCGGCCTCTGCTCACATGGCCGGCATGGAAGTCGTGGTGGTCGCCTGCGACGGCAGGGGCGACGTCGACGTGGCCGATCTGCGCGCCAAGGCCGAGCGGCATTCGAAAGATCTCGCCGCAATCATGATCACCTATCCCTCCACCCACGGCGTGTTCGAGGAGCATATCAGCGAGATCTGCGACATCGTTCACGGCCATGGCGGCCAGGTTTATCTCGACGGCGCCAATCTGAACGCCCAGGTCGGGCTGTCGCGACCCGGCGATTACGGCGCCGATGTCAGCCACCTCAATCTGCACAAGACCTTCTGCATCCCGCATGGCGGCGGCGGCCCCGGCATGGGACCGATCGGCGTGCGCGCGCACCTTAAGCCGTTCCTGCCCGGTCATCCCGCGACCGACGGCGCTAATCCCTCCGCCGTCGGACCGGTGTCAGCAGCGCCGTTCGGCTCGGCCTCGATCCTCACGATCTCTTACATCTACATTCTGATGATGGGCGGCGAAGGCCTTACGCGGGCAACGGAGATGGCGATCCTCAATGCCAATTACATCGCCGCCCGGCTCGATCCCCACTTCCCGGTGCTGTACCGCAACGCCAAAGGCCGCGTCGCCCATGAGTGCATCGTCGATCCCCGTCCACTGAAGAATTCGAGCGGCGTCACCGTCGACGACATCGCCAAGCGGCTGATCGACTACGGCTTCCACGCCCCGACCATGAGTTTTCCGGTGCCGGGCACGCTGATGATCGAGCCGACCGAATCCGAATCGAAGGCTGAACTGGATCGCTTTTGCGACGCCATGATCGCGATCCGGCGGGAGATCGCCGAGATCGAAGCCGGCCGCTGGAAGGTCGAGACTTCTCCTTTGCGGCATGCGCCACACACCGTGCACGACATCGCCGACGATGCGTGGACCCGGGCCTATTCGCGAGCGGAAGGCTGCTTCCCGGCCGGAACGTCGCGGTCGGACAAATACTGGTCGCCGGTCGGGCGCGTGGACAATGTCTATGGCGACCGCAACCTGGTGTGTTCGTGTCCGCCGATCACTGACTACGCGCAGGCGGCGGAGTGAAACTTGTGTGTAATGGATGGAGTTGCCTTCGCCGAGCTTCGGCCAAGGCAAAACCTCGCATTCATCAGAGAGGCGAACGAGACGGATAGACGGTTGGGTCAGGCCGAAATGACGACAAGGATGGCTGCGACGGCTGGGGCGCGACCAAGACTGGGTTCAAGCGCCACAGACAATCATTGGTCAACCTGGTGCCGCCCCACCAGCGATCCACCGGATTGTAGCGGCTGAAATCTTCCTTGTGCGCGACAATCGCCCAGCCGAACTCAGTCAGCGACAACCGGCTTCGCTTGTACGCCGTGTCGCGGTCCCGGTCGTTCTCCTTTCCGATCGTGCGCAGCTCTTCGTCAAGGCCTGCAATGGCTGGTGTCGGGCCGTGCGCCAGGCCCTCGAGCAGGGAGCCGATTTCCCGGTCGCTGAATACGCACCGCTGGCGGAGCCCTCCTAGGTGAAAGAGCGCATTCGTCCGCTCATATCCCCTTGCGATCAGTTCCAGCAGCCGCATTTCCGTCGCGCCGAGCCCCGTGGCGCTGGAGGGAAGCTCTCCGAGCAGGTCAGACAAGGCCGGCCTTAGTAGCGGCAAAGCGCTCAAATCCCTGCCGAGCAAATCGAAGCAGGCTTTCGGCGTCATGGCCCGATAAGCCTGCCAGGTCGCGCTGGCTGTCTCCAGCTCATCTATGGTGACGTCGATGGCCGGCATCTTCCATCTGCCAAGTTCGTCGTGAGACGCGCGGATTAGATGATAGTCGATAAGGCGCAATCTCAACTTGGCCACGATCTCCGGATGAAAACGAAAATAATCAAGTAGCCAAACCAGCTGCAATTGGTCGTTCGGGCTCGGATCTAACCATAGCTCAATCGTCTCGCAGGGTTGGCAGAACTCCACCAATCCCAGATCTTTGCGGGCTTTGGCGGCAGGAGGCCATCGGCCGGCATAATCCGACCAGTGAGCACCCGGTCCGTGCTTGTCCGAGCGCCTTGCGACGTAGGTTGCAAGCTTGTCTGGAGACGGCAGCGGCCCCCATACGAAGCGAAAAACGAAGGGAATCACAACGTCGGCAAGGCCCGAACGCCCGAGCTCCAAACCCGAGAGGCTGGTAAAAATCAGACGTTTCATGGGCCTCATCGTCTCCAGAAAACAAAAACGGGCGCCGAATACGTCGGCAGCTGAACATCCTCAATGCATTCTATCGACTGCGACCTGCAGTTTCGCTCAAGGTGCAATCAACGTCTGGCTTTCTGGATTCCACCGCCACAGTCGATCGTTGGTCAATTCCGTGCCGCCCCACCAGCGATGGATCGGGTTGTGTCGGCTGAAATCTTCACTCTGCGCCAGGACTGCCTTGCCGAGCGTGGTGAGCGACAACATGCTTCGTTGGTATCGCTCGAACTGATCACGGTTACGCTTGCGGTGCATCTCCTCCGTGAACGGTCCCTCGTCGAGACCGGTGACGGCGGGTGCGGGACCACGCGCGAGCCCGTCCAGCAACGATCCAACTTCCCAATATTCGAACACGCGCCGCTCGTTGCGCTTCATGTGACCGGGGAAGACGTCGAACGGATGGGCACCGCCTTCCGATATGAGTTCGAGCATCCGCATTTCCGTGGCGCCAAGCCCGGTCACGCGTCCCGGGAGTTCCTCGAGCAATTCGACAACGCACGCCCGTAGCTGCGGCAATATGCTCAAATCCCTGTTCAACAGGTCGAACCAGGCCTGCGGCGTCGGTGCGCGGTAAGCTCGCCAGGCGAGAGCTGCGATTTCGAGATGGTCGTTTGCGACATCGACTGTGGCAGGCTTGTACCGGGCGAGCTGTTTCAGAGAGTTATTGCCTATGCTGGTCTCCGCCTGAACGAGGGTGAGCCTTGAAGCAATCTTCTCGTGACGGCGTAAATAGCCGAGCAGCCAAAGCAATGTCAGTTGGGCACTGGGCTCCGGATCGATCC
>JBAUUA010001195.1:0-2980 GCA_049582465.1 Bradyrhizobium sp.
GTCCAGCATTGGCGTTTTCTCGATCCAGCCGTCTTCGCGGCGTTTCCCTGGCCGCAAAACCTATACCGTTTGGCATCGTGCAGAAAGAGCGGGATGAGAACCCCGCTATGCCATCAGCGACAGGATATGACCCTGATCCGGCGGCACGCGGCCATTCAACGTATCGAG
This sequence comes from Bradyrhizobium sp., assembly GCA_049582465.1. GTDB lineage: Bacteria > Pseudomonadota > Alphaproteobacteria > Rhizobiales > Xanthobacteraceae > Bradyrhizobium. Next base: position 169 of record JBAUUA010001195.1, read on the forward strand.
ATAGACCTGTTTCACCGCCATCGTCCCGCGCCCTTCGATCACCTTGAGCCATCGATCCAGCATCGGCGCGAAGCCTGACCATGCCGCGCCGAATCGCGCCTCGATGCCCCCGGGACCCCATTCTTTGGCGCGTTTGCGCATCTGGTCGGGCGCGAAGAACCAGCTCGGCTTGGCGCCCCGCAATTCCGGTTCGTCCGGCGATGAACTGCGGTGCGTGAGCCCGATGCGCCCGGAATATTTCATTTGTTCGCCGAAATGCCGATGCAGGCTCGCGCGCAACCCGCTGTTGCCGGCCATGTCGACGAAGGCAACGGCTGAATCCTGACGCAGCGAGGTCACGGCATCATAGGTCACGACTTCGTCGGAGCAGCCGAGCGAGCTGACAAAATCGGTATTGCCCGCCGAGGTCAGGCCGATGACGCGGATATCCTTGCGATGTTCATGCAGCAGATGCGCAAGCCCGAATGCGGTCTTGCTGGAGGCGCTGGACAGCAACACGCGGCGTGCGCCGAAGAACGCATTCTCGCCGAGATAATCGTCGACCAGAAACGACAGCATGAACAGCGGCCGCAGCAGCGCCTGATAGTCGCCCTGCCGTCTGGCGAAGGCGGGATCGGCTCCGACGCGCGCATAGGCGTTGTACACCGGCGCCACACCTTGCCGATGCGCGGCGGCGTCGCGCAGGCCGCGCTTGCTGACGTCGGCGGCTTCGATGACGAGATGCGTCGCCATCGGAAAATAGCCGAACAGCCGTTCGCCTTCGGCGACAGCCGGCTGGCGTGACGCGATCACCTCGCCAAATCCCCACACCGGAATGTTGCCGAAATCTTCCGGCGCCGGAAACAGCTGCCAGTATTTCAGCTGGTCGCCGAGAACGGCGTAAGTGATGTTGTTGGCGGTGAAGGCGAAGCGGTCGATTTTGACCAGCAGCGCCTCGACGGGAAGCGCGGCGGGGTCGGGCAGGTGCGTCTCGATGAATTTGCATTGCTGCAGATCATGGCGCGCGACGATGAAGTCGGTGGAGTTCATGGTTTCGATCCCGGTAATTTCGCTGCCGCGATCTTTGCTTTTGCCGATGACCGTTTTGCAACAGCTATCTTGTTTAAAACGGCGTTCGATCTTGCCATCGTGAACATAAGTCAGGCGCGCGGTTCTAGACCTTTGCCGCCTTGCCGATCACGCCCTCGCGCTTCTTGATGGCGCGGTAATAGGACCACCACAGATGTGCGGCGGCGCCGCGCATCGGGCGCCATGGCTCGGCCAGCGGCGCCATCTGCTTTGCGGTCGGCCGCGTCTTCAGGCCGAGCCCGATTCGGACCGCTTCCTGCACGGCGAGATCGCCGGCAGGCCAGGCGTCGCCATGGCGGAGGCAAAACAGCAGATAGACGTCGGCGGTCCACGGGCCGATGCCGTGCAGCGCGGTCAGCGTGTTGTGCGCGGCGTCGGCGTCCTCGTTCGCCAGCACATCGAGATTGAGCCGCTCGGCGGCGATCTCGCGCGCCAGGCTCTTCAAGGTCTTGATCTTGGCCGCCGACAGGCCGAGCCGGCCCAGCCGGTCGGCGCGCGCCTTGCGCAGCGCCTCGTGGTGAAACGGATCGAACGCGGCGGTGAGGCGGCCCCAGATCGCCGCGGCGCTCGCGGTCGACAATTGCTGGCCGCAGACGATCGCAGCGAGGCCCGCAAAGCCGGGCTCCCGCTGCCGCAGCGCCGGCATGCCGGCGATCTCGAATACCGGTTTGAGGCGCGGGTCCTGCCTGACCAGCGCGTGGATCGCCTCTTCGAGATCGGCCTGGGTGTTGAGATGGAGGGGCATTACTGAGAATCAACTCGCTCGGTCGTCATGCGCGGGCTTGACCCGCGCATCCATCTCATATCGTAACAGGTTCTTCGAATGATGGATTGCCGGGTCAAGCCCGGCAATGACGGCTGTTGGGAAGTCATGCCACCCGTTTTCCGCTTTGCGCCGAGCCCGAATGGTTATCTGCATCTCGGCCATGCCTATTCGGCCTTGCTGAATTTCGATTGCGCGCGTCAGGCCGGCGGCCGTTTTCTGTTGCGGATCGAGGACATCGACGCCACCCGCTGTCGGCCGGAATTCGAGGCCGCGATCTATGAAGATCTCGCCTGGCTCGGCATAACCTGGGAAACCCCGGTGCGGCGGCAGTCCGAACATCTTGCCGTCTATTGTGAAGCGGTCGAGAAGCTTTCCAGTCTCGGTCTGGTCTACCCGGCTTTCGAGAGCCGCGCCGAAATCGCCAGACTGGTGGCGGAACGGGAGGCGGAGGCTCCCTGGCCGCGCGACCCCGACGGCGCACCGCTCTATCCGGGCACGGCGAAACTGCTGTCCTCCCGTGAACGCGCGCGGCTGATCGAATCCGGTGCACCCTACGCGCTGCGGCTGGACATGACCGCGGCCAGCGCGCGGGCCGGCGCGTTGACCTGGATCGAGCACGGCGAAGGTCCCGATGGCGAGACGGGGATCGTGGCCACCCGGCCCGAAGCCTGGGGCGACGTCATCCTGGCGCGCAAGGAGACGCCGACCAGCTATCATCTCTCGGTGGTGATCGACGACGCCCTGCAGGGCGTGACCGATGTGGTGCGGGGGCAGGACCTGTTCTGGTCGACGAGCGTCCACCGGCTGCTGCAGCAACTGCTTGGCCTGCGGTCGCCCTGCTACCGGCACCACCGCCTGATCCTCGATGCCGCCGGCCGAAAGCTGTCGAAGTCGACCGCCGCCACCGGGCTTCGCGAACTGCGCGGCCAGGGTGCGACGCCGGCCGATATCCGCCGCCTGGTCGGCCTGCCTTAATTG
>JBAUUA010001196.1:0-9313 GCA_049582465.1 Bradyrhizobium sp.
GTTGCGGCTCGGGGTCTGATTTGAGGGCCAGGAAATAGGCGCGATCGGCGATGTTGACGGGTGGAACGACGGACACCACCGATGAATTGATCAGCGTGCCCTCTGAATCATAAGCGTTGATGCCCGCGATTTCCGAAGGCGCGCTGACTTTGGCCTTCATCAACAGGTGCATTTCCGGAGCCGACATGTAGCGCTTGAAAGCCTCGGGAGATGCCACGCCCGCCGCATGTATTTGCGCGATGAGGTCGTTCAGAGGGACTTCAAGATCGCCCAACTGCTGGTCGAAGTGGCGGCTGAGCAGCCGCACGGTGTTTTCGAGCTCGCGCTCGCCATTGCTGAGCGCGCGCTCCCGGAATTGGCTGATGATCACCCCCGTGCCGATCGTAATCGCCGCGACCAGGAGAACGCCGGAGAGGATGAGCCAAAGCACCGGGCCGCGCCGCAACGACACGGGCAGGTGATACCGCGTGGTGGCCGCGGTCCCCGATGGTTTAGCTACGTCCGATATGCTGGAATCCGATCGCATTCCCTACTCCCGGGAACATGCATACAATGCACAAATGGCATAACCCGTTAGCAAATCCGGTTACCCAGAGCTTAACGGCTTTACTGTCCTTGGGGTAATGAGCCAAACATGCACTTTTTTGCGCTGCGGGATGACCTCGATCGATCGTTCCGGCGCGGCATTCGTCGGGGAAGCCGGCGTGATAGCGTCGTATCTGATCGCGCAAGCGCAGCGTCTAGGAGGCAAGGGTGATGGCTGATAATTCGGGCGCTCCGGATTCCGGTTTGGCGCGCAAGACCTGGCCCGTGCTGTCTTCGCTGCAAACCTACCGAATTCAATTCCTCACCCACGATCTTTTCGCGGGACTGACGCTCGCCGCGATCGCGATCCCCGAGCAGATGGCGACCGCCCGGCTCGGCGGGTTCGCGCCGCAGATAGGCTTCTTCGCCTTTCTCGCGGGCTCGCTGGCATTCGCCATGTTCGGAAGCAATCGGTTCCTGTCCTGCGGTGCGGACTCGACCATCACGCCGATCTTTGCCGGAGGTCTTGCGGTACTGGCCGCCTCCAGCGATCCGCAATATCTGGTGCTCGCGGCTTCGCTGGCGCTGATGGTCGGGTTCCTGCTTTTATTCGCCGGCGTTTTTCGTCTCGGCTGGATCGCGGATCTGCTCTCGATACCCGTGACGACAGGTTTTCTCGCCGGCATTTCCGCGCACATCCTGATTTCCCAACTGCCCGGCATTCTCGGGGTGGCCGCGCCCGATGGCGCCATTCTGCAGCGAATAGCGATCCTGGCCGCGCATCTGAGGGAGACAAACCCGTTTACGCTCGTAATCGGATTCGGCGTTCTGGCGATCATCGCGCTGTCGGAGCGGATCGATACGCGCATTCCCGGCGCCTTGATCGGCCTTGCGCTGGCGAGCGTAGGCGTGGCGCTGCTCGGGCTCGAGGGCCACGGCGTCAGCGTTCTCGGCGCGGTCTCCGCCGCGCCGCCGGTGCTGGCGCTGCCCGACGTCTCGGTCGGCCGGTTGCCGGGCCTGGTGTCGCTCAGTCTCATCATCGCGATCGTGGTGATGGTGCAGACGGCAGCGACGACGCGATCCTTTCCATCGAGCCCCGACGAGCCGCCGGATGTCGACCGCGATTTCGTCGGCGTCGGTGTCGGCAGCATCCTGTCCGGTTTGATCGGCGCGTTTCCGGTCAACGCCAGCCCGCCGCGCACCGCAGTGGTTTTCGAGACCGGCGGCCGCTCCCAGCTCGCCGGCCTTGCCGCCGCAGCGATCGTGATCGCGTTGCTGGTTTTCGGCGCCTCGCTGCTCGGCCGAATTCCGAACGCGGCCCTCGGCGGCGTCTTGCTGTTCGTCGCCCTGCGCATCGTCCGCGTCAATCAGATCGTTGCGATCTACCGGCAATCGCTCGGCGAATTTCTCCTGTTTGCCGTGACCGCGGCGGCGATCATCGTGCTTCCGATCGAACAGGGCGTTGGGCTCGGGATCGCGCTCTCACTGCTGCACGGTACCTGGACCACGACGCAGGCTCGGCTGGTGGTGTTCGAGCGCGTGCCGGGAACCTCGATCTGGTGGCCCTCGAGCCCGAACCTGCCCGGCGAGCAGGAGCCCGGCATCATCGTCGCGGGATTTCAGGCGCCCTTATCTTTTCTCAACGCCTATTCTTTCCGGCGCGATGTCCTGGACGCGCTGCAATCGAAGACGCAGGCCGCGCGGCTGTTGGTGCTGGAGGCGACCGGCATCGTCGAGATCGACTTCACGGCGGCGCAGATATTGCGCGACCTCATTCGCCGCTGTCACGCCGATGGCGTCGATTTCGCCATCGCGCGGCTGGAATCGATCCGGGCGCAGGCGGCGATGGCACGGTTCGGCATCAACGAGCTGCTCGGTCCGGACCACTCCTTCCGCAGCGTCGAGGAGGCCATTCGGGCGCTCGGCAAAAAGCCCGGTCGGGAGGCGCCCAAGGAAGTACCCAAAGGCTGACACCGGCCCGAATGGAGGGCCGAATGCGCAGGTCTGGCGCGGGTCCCCCTTCGTGCCGAAGCGGCCGTTTGATCGATGTCAAAGCGGTGACACGGGGGTCGGGCATCATTGTTTCATGGCATTTTACAGATTTCAGGTGTGCGACCCCGTCAACCGGATTGATGGTCACGGCCATGACGGGGCGGCGTTGGAGGACGATATTGACGCGATGCTGTTCGCGGCCGGTATCGTTCAAAGGCTGATCCAGGAGCATCCCTCGGTTCCGAGAGACTGGGCGATCAGGGTCCACCAGGACTCGCGGCTGGTCGGCGTTCTCACCTTCGAGGCCGGCTTGCAGGTCCTGATGCGTCCGCACTGGGTCTGCGACCAGCCCGCCGAAGCGCATGAGAGCTGGCGTTAGATCGGAACGATTTCTTTCCCGATCGGCCAGAGCGCCAGCCCCGCCAGTTTGAAATGCGCCCAGGCGAAGGGAATGCCGACAATGGTCACCGCAAGCACCACCGCGGTGACGACATGCCCGAGCGCCAGCCACCACCCGGCCAGCACCAGCCAGATCAAATTGCCGATCAGGCCCAGCGGCCCGGTGCCGATATCGGGACGGCCGGTCAGGCTGTCGCGGCGCACCGCCTTCTGGCCGAACGGCAGCAGCGTATAGGCCGCGATCGTGAATGCCGCCTTCGCCCAGGGCAGGCCGATAATGGTAATGGCCATGATGATGCCGGCGATCACCCAGGCCAGCGCCATGTACAGGCCGCCGAACACAATCCAGAGAACGTTCAGCAGGATTGAAACAGGAGGCATTCGATTTTTTCCAGGGCCGGAATGACGCGCGGAAGGAGTTGCCAATCCTATCGTGTTTCCGATTTAAATGGGTATCGGTTCGCGTGAAGAAACCACGTCAAAAAAAGATATTTTAACGGCAGGCCGGACCGTCAAACGCAAATTGCGTTCAATCCGAGATCAGAACCTCGCCCTCGATTTCCACCGGCATCCCGAACGGCAGTTCGGCCATCCCGACCGCGCTGCGGGCATGGGCGCCGGCTTCTAGCCCCCAGAGTTCGAGGATCAGATCGGAGCAGCCGTTGATCACAGCGGGTTGCTGGACAAAGCCGGGCGCGGAATTGACCATGCCGAAGATCCGCACCCAGTGCGTCACGCGGTCGAGATCGCCGAGCGCGCGCTGGAGATAGCCGAGCATCGACAGCGCCGTGAGTTTTGCCGCCGCGTAGCCCTGCTCGGGCGTCAGCTCGCGGCCGACCTTGCCGAGCGGCTTTGCCAGCGGCCCCTCCGGGCTCTGCGGCCCGTGCCCGGCCAGGATCGCGCGGTTGCCGATGATACGGACGTTGACGAAAGGCAGCACGATTCCGGGCGGCGGCGCGAAGGCGGGCGGCAGCACCAGGCCGAGCGCGGCAAGCCGGGATTCGATTATGGCCATGATGGCCGACCTCAAGCCGATTTGCGCGGCGGGTTGCGCAACCGTCCGACCACGCCGGTCGGAAAGAAATAGACGCTGGCGATGAACAATAGCCCGAGCCACAGCAGCCAGCGGTCGGGATGCAACAGCCCGGGAAGCAGCGGCAGTCCGGCCTCGGCGGCGGCGTTGGAGGCCGCCCCCATCAGCGCCTGCAGATAGTTCTGCGCCAGGATGAAGATCGTGGCGCCGATGATCGCGCCGTAGATCGTGCCCATGCCGCCGATCACCACCATCAGCAAGATGTCCAGCATGATGGAAAAGCTCAGCGAGGTGTCCGGTCCGGCGTAACGCAGCCACAACGCGTTCAGCATGCCGGCACTCGCCGCGACCAAAGCGGCGAGGCAGTTGGCGTAGGTCAAATGAAACACGGTGCGGAAGCCGAGCGCCTCGGCGCGGAAGCGGTTCTCCCGGATCGCCTGCAGCACGCGGCCGAACGGCGAATTCACCACGCGCAACAGCGCCAGAATCATCGCCGCGGCAGCGATGAAAATCAGATAGTAGGTCAGCACGCGGCCGTTGAGCTCGAAGCCGAGCGTAGCCTTGGAAATCAGCACCGTGCCGGGCCGCAGCAATTCCGGCAGCTGGAAGCTGCGGCCGTCCTCGCCGCCGGTCAGCCATGACAGCTGCGAGGCCAGCACGAGGAAGGCGGAGGCCACCGCGAGTGTGATCATCGCAAAGAAGATCGCCTCGACCCGCAGCGAGAACAGCCCGATGGCGAGCGCCAGCGCCATCGCCAGCGGCAGGCCGATTACGACGCCGGTTGCGACCGCCGCCCAGTTCGGTCCCATCGCATAGAGCGCGATTGCGATCGCATAGCTGCCGATGCCGTAGAACATGGTGTGCGCGAACGACACCGTGCCGGTATAGCCGAGCAGGAGGTCGTAGGAGGCCACCAGTGCGGCGAAGATGCAGATCTTGGCGGCGACGTTCATCGCCTTGGCGCCGGGAAACACCACGGGCGTCAGGATGAGCGCCGCGATGATGACGACAAGGACGAGCGTGAGCGCGCGGCTGCGCGGCGGATCGCCGGAAAGGATCATCATCGACTTGTCACCGCATACAGTCCGCGCGGGCGCCACATCAGGATCGCCACCATCAGCAGGATGTTGGAGACCAGCGCCAGTTTCGGCACCAGAAAGCCGCCATAATTCGCGACCATCGCCACCAGCAATGCGCCGATGAAACAGCCGCCGATCGACCCCAGGCCGCCGATGATCACCACGATGAAAACCAGCACCGTGAGGTCGTTGCCCATCGAAGCATGCACCTGCTCGCGGTACAGCGCCCACATCACGCCCCCTAAGCCGGCGAGGCCGGAGCCGACCATGAACACGCCGAGGAACAGCCGCCGGATACGATAGCCGAGCGCTTCCACCATCTCGCGGTTTTCCACGCCGGCGCGGATCAAAAGCCCGATCTTGGTGCGGTTCAGCACCAGCTGGATGCCGCAGAACACGATCAGGCCGACCAGCATCGCGAGCAGGCGGTACTTCGCGATCGCGATGTCGCCGATGATGAAGGAGCCGCGCAGCGAGGTCGGCAGCGGCAGCGGAATGATCTGCGGCCCCCACAGCGCATACAGCGCCTGTTCGGCGACGATCAGTCCGCCCGTCGTCATCAGGATCTGCTTCAGGTGCTGGCCGTAAACGGGGAGGATCAGCACCCGCTCGACCACCAATCCAAGTGCGCCGGAAACCGCCATCGCCAGTACGGCGGCCGGCGCCAGCACCGCGAGATTGGTCAGAAGGGAGTCGGCCTGCACCCAGCTCGCGAGCGGCAGCAGCACCAGCGTTGCGACATAGGCGCCGACCGAAATGAAGGCGCCGTGGCCGAAATTGAGCACGTCCATCAGGCCGAACACCAACGTCAGGCCGGAGGCCATGATGAAGATCATCATGCCCATGGCGAGGCTTGCCACCGTCAGCGTCACCCAGGAACTGCCCGATCCGATCAAAGGCAGCATGGCGAGCGCGAGCACCGCCGGCAGCAATACCGGGAGCAAATCCCGCTTTGGCTTCGGCAAGGCGCCTGTCGCGGCAAGGTCGGTCATTGATGCGCCTCCAGACTGAGGCCCAGCAGGCGCTCCTGCAGCGCGACGTCGGCGGCGAGCGTCGTCATCTCGCCGCGATGGACGATGGTGCCGTTATCCATCACCAGCACCTTGTCGCCGAGCTCGCGCGCGGCATGGAAATTCTGCTCGACCAGCAAAATGGTGGCGCCGCGGCGCTTGATCTCGGCCAGGCATTCGATCAGCGCCACCACGATGGACGGCGCGAGGCCCTTGGTCGGTTCGTCGATCAGAAGCAGCTTGCGCGGCTCGACGACGGCGCGGGCAATGGAAAGCATCTGCTTCTGGCCGCCGGACAGGCTGCCGGCGCGCGACAGCCAGAAGCGCTTGAGCGCCGGGAAGAAGCCGAAAATCCACTCCAGCCTGACATCGTCGAGCGGCCCGTCGCGCGCCGCCAGCACCAGATTTTCCTTCACCGAAAGATCCGAGAAGACCGCCATGCTCTCCGGTACGTAGCCGACCCCGAGCCGGGCGATATCCGGGGTTGCGCTCTTTTCGATGCGCCGGCCGTCGAGCGAGATCTGGCCGGCGGAAGCCTGCCACAGCCCGATGATGGTTCGCAGCGTCGAGGTCTTGCCGGCGCCGTTGCGGCCGAGCAACATCGTGGTCTGGCCCTCGGGCACGGTGAAGTCGACGCCCTGCAGGATGTGATAGCGCCCGACATGGGTATGGACGCCGACAAGGGTGAGAAGGTCCGTCATGCCGCGGTCTTTCCGGGCGCGATGCCGAGATAGGCTTCCTGCACGATCGGCGAGGCAATCACCTCGGCCGGCTTGCCGTCGGCGACGAGCTGGCCGTTGTGCAGAACGATGATGCGGTCGGCCAGCGAACGCACCACGTCCATCTTGTGCTCGACCAGAAGGATGATCTTGCTGGCGTCCTGCTTGAGCTGTGCGATCAGATTGAGCACCACGGGGACTTCGTCGATGCTCATGCCGGCAGTCGGCTCGTCGAACATGAAGATCTTCGGCTCGAGCGCCATCATCAGGGCGACCTCGAGCTTGCGCTGATCGCCGTGCGACAGCGCGGTCGCCGCGACATTCCGCCGGCCGCCGAGCGCGACCTTGTCGAGAATGGCGTCGGCGCGCGCGATCAGGTCCTTGCGCGTCATCCACGGCCGCAGCATGTCGTAATGCTCGCCGCTTTCGGATTGCACGGCGAGCCGGACATTTTCCTCGACGCTGAGGTTCGGAAACAGATTGGTGAGCTGGAAGGCGCGCCCCAGGCCGGCCCGGGTACGCAGCGGCGCGGAAAGCCGGGTGATGTCCTTGCCGTCGAACAGGATGCTGCCCTCGGTCGGGCGCAACTGTCCGGAGATCAGATTGAAATAGGTGGTCTTGCCGGCCCCGTTGGGGCCGACAATGGCGGTCAGTTCGCCCGGTCGAAACGTGCAGCTGACGCGATTGACCGCGACATGGCCGCCGAAGCGGATGGTCAGGTCGCGGGTTTCGAGCGTGTGGGTCATCAGGCGACTCGTGGTGACGCTTTGGATTGTCACCTCTCCCCGCCTGCGGGAAGAGGTCGATCGCGCAGCGATCGGGTGAGGGGACTCTCCGCGAGTCGAGCCTGTCGAGACAGCCCCTCACCCCAACCCTATCCCCGCAAAGAGCGGGGCGAGGGGAAGAAAGGTCAGCGCTTGTTGCGGATCGGGATGTTCATGTCCTCGATCTTCAGTTCACGCACCGGCTCCAGCACGGCCCAGGCGAAATTCGGATCGACCTTGACCTTGAAGTGATACATGCTCTGCAGCGCCTGATGGTCTTCCTTGCGGAAGATCATCTTGCCCTTCGGCGTATCGAACTCCAGGCCTTCCATGGCGCTGATCAGCTTTTCGGTGTCGGTGGATTTCGCCTTGGTGACGGCGGCGACCACGGCCATCGCCGACGAAAATCCGCCGGCGGTGAAGAAATCCGGTGGCGCGTTGAAACGCTTCTGGTGCTCGGCGACCAGCCAGTCGTTCACCGGGTTCTTCGGGATGTCGTAATAATAATAGGTCGCACCTTCCATGCCGGGTAGCTGCTTGTAGGCGGCGAGCGCCGGCAGGATGTTGCCGCCGGTCGAGATCTCGATGCCGTAGCGCTTCGGATCCATATCCTGCAGCGGGGCCAGCGGATTGGTGGCGCCGGCCCAGACCACCCAAATGATCTTGCGGCCGGGCTTGTCCTTCAGCGCATCGAACAGGCGCTGGCCGACCGCGGTGAAATCGGTGGTGGTGGTCGGCGCGTATTCTTCGGCCGCCAGCGTGGCGCCGGTTTTGGCCAGCGCTTCCTTGAAGGCGGCGACGCCGTCACGGCCGAATGCATAATCCTGCGCCAGCGTCGCGACGGTGACGCCGGGCTTGCCGATCGCCACCGCGTTCGAAACCGCATCCTGGGAGGAATTGCGTCCGGTGCGGAAGATATAGCGATTCCACTTTTCGCCGGTAATCTGGTCCGCGACCGCCGGCTCGACGATCAGGATCTTCTTGTTTTCCTCGGCCACCGGAAGGTCGGCGAGCGCTGCGGCCGACGAGGTCGTGCCGATGGCGATATCGGCCTTGTCGTCCTGATAGGCTTCGGCAAGGGCCGCCTTGGACAGGTCCGGCTTGCTTTGATCGTCCTTGGTGATGATGACGATCTTGCGACCATCCAGCATCATGGTGCCCTTGGTGGCATATTCCAGCCCCATGCGCAGGCCGGTTTCGGTCTGCTTGGCATAGGCTTCCAGCGGGCCGGTCTTGCCGTAGATCAGGGCGATCTTCAGATCGTCGGCGCGCGCCGCGGCGCTTCCGATCAGGCCTGATGTGACGGCTGCAAGAATGAAGGGTAAGCGCACGGCAATTCCTCCTGTTGTCGAATTCACGTTAGCACAGCGATTTGCACAGCTGGACGAACATTGCAATTCGATGTTTCGGCTGCCGGACAAACGGCGTCCGGGCAGCCAATCCCTCACGCCTTTGGGATGCGGCATTGCATGGTGCAATGAACACCGCTTTTCAAGAAAGCGATGTCGGTCTTGCCGTCGAACGGCCTGAGCGCCGATTTCAGAAGCTTGGTGCCGAAGCCGGCTTGTCCGACCGTCTCGATCGAAGGGCCTTCGGTCTCGTCCCAGCTGAGATTGAGCCGGTCGTCCGACACTGACCACGACACCTGCAACAGCCCGCGCGGCGCGGAAGACGCGCCGTATTTTCCGGCGTTGGTAGCGAGCTCGTGGAAAATCAGTGCCAGGCTCACCGCCAGTTTGGCGGGCAGGAACAAGGGATCGCCGTTCAGGGTAAACCGGACATGGCCGTAAGG
>JBAUUA010001197.1:0-3659 GCA_049582465.1 Bradyrhizobium sp.
TGCGGCCATGACTCGATCACCGCCTCGATCATCGAGGCCTGCTTCGAGTTGTCGATCGAGCCGCACCGCGTCGCCAAGATTTCCGGCATCGGCTGCTCCTCGAAGACGCCGGACTATTTCCTCGGCAATTCGCACGGCTTCAATTCGGTGCACGGCCGCATGCCGTCGGTCCTGACCGGCGCCAACCTCGCCAACCGCGAGCTGATCTATCTCGGCGTCTCCGGCGACGGCGACTCGGCCTCGATCGGTTTCGGCCAGTTCGCCCATTCGATCCGGCGCGCCGTCAACATGACCTATATCGTCGAGAACAACGGCGTCTACGGCCTCACCAAGGGCCAGTTCTCGGCCACCGCCGACCGCGGCTCGAAGTCCAAGAAGGGCGTGACCAATACCGACAACGCCATCGACCTCGTGGCGATCGCGCTGCAGTTGGGCGCGACCTTTGTGGCGCGCAGCTTTTCCGGCGACAAGAGCCAGCTGGTGCCGCTGATCTCCGCCGCCATCGAGCATCGCGGCTCGGCCTTCATCGACGTCATCAGCCCCTGCATCGCCTTCAACAACCATGCCGGCTCGACCAAGAGCTTCGACTATGTCCGCGAGCACAATGACGCGGTGAACCGGCTCGACGTGCTGACCGGCCGCGATCCGATCACGGTCGATTACGCACCGGGCACCGTGCAGATGGTCGAACAGCACGACGGCTCGCGGCTGGCGCTGCGCAAGATCGATGCCGATTACGACCCGAATGACCGCGGCGCGGCGATGACCTTCCTGCAGAAGCACGCCGCCAAGGGCCAGATCGTCACCGGCCTGCTCTACATCGATCCCGAAGCGGACGATCTGCACAGCCATCTCAACACGGTGGATAGGCCGCTCAATACGCTCGACGCCCAGGCGCTTTGCCCCGGCTCCGCCGCGCTGGACAAGATCAACGCCGGCCTGCGCTGATCCGCTTCAAGGAGCGCGCGAGGTTCGGGCGCGCGATGCGATCGGGGCCGGCGGTTCGCTCCCGTGTATTTGCGCCGCCCGTAGAACCGTGAGCGGGAGTTCGCCTTTGTTGCCTTTCTCCGATCCTGAGAGCGTCGCCCGGTATGCCGAAGGTCCGGTACGACAGGTTCCGGGCTTTCAGGATCTCCAGAGGATGACCGGCCTCCTTCTCGCCGAACGAATTCGAGACGCTGCTGATGTGCTCGTCATCGGCGCCGGCGGCGGGCTGGAGCTGAAAGCATTTGCCGATTCGCAGCCCGGATGGAGCTTCTGCGGCGTTGATCCATCGGCGGAGATGCTGGGTTTGGCCAGGCGCACTCTCGGTCCGCTCGCCTCGCGCGTCGACTTCCATGAAGGCTATATCGATAGCGCGCCCGTCGGACCGTTCGATGCGGCGACCTGCCTCCTGACGCTCCACTTCATTCCGGAACACGAACGCCGACGCACGTTGGCCGAGGTGCATCGGCGGTTGAGGCCCGGTGCTCCCTTCGTCGTCGCCCACCACAGTTTCCCACAGGATGGTGGAGAGAAAGCGAAATGGCTCGCCCGATATGCTGCCTTTGCGGTGGCGTCCGGCGTACCAGCCGCGAACGCGGAAGGTGCGATCGCGGCCATCGGTGAACGGCTGCCCGTCCTGTCGCCGGAGCAGGACGAAGCGCTGCTGCGGGACGCAGGATTTAGCGACGTCGCCCTGTTCTACGCGGGTTTTACGTTCAGAGGGTGGGTTGCGTACAAGGCCTGATCGACAACGTCCGCTTGGCTGACATCCTGCAAGCCGCGGCGGCCATGGGCGTTCCGTGCGACTACCGCGCCAGTAGCCGCAAGCATACCTTCATCGGAGGCCATGACGGCGGCGCTTCGTCGTTCGTTTATGAAAATCCCGCCGGGAATTGCCGCCGAACCGCCGATTTTGCGGGATCGATATGTTGTGAGTGGCGTTATACCTAGGGCTTACGCATATTTCGGTCGCAGGTCACCTCTACAAGGGCCTGATCACGGCCGGTTGACAAGCTTCGGCTTCCGGCTGGAAGGTGCGGGAACCCCGAAAGGGGACCGGCTCGAACAAAACAAGGCCATCATGAATCCCGTCAAAGCACTCGAGAACCACGGCCAGGCGGTCTGGCTGGATTTCCTGGCCCGCGGCTTCGTCGCCAAGGGCGACCTGCAGAAATTGATCGATACCGACGGCGTCAAGGGCGTCACCTCGAATCCGTCGATTTTCGAGAAGGCGATCGGCAGTTCGGACGAATATGACGACGCGATCGGCAATGCCTTAAAAAAGGGCGACCGCGCCGTGGCCGAACTGTTCGAGCAAGTCGCGGTCGAGGACATCCAGCACGCGGCCGACGTGTTGCGGCCGGTCTATGACGAGCTCAACGGCGACGACGGCTTTGTCAGCCTGGAGGTCTCGCCCTATCTGGCGATGGACACCAAGGGCACCGTCGCCGAGGCCGAGCGGCTCTGGAACGACGTCGGCCGCAAGAACCTGATGGTGAAGGTCCCGGCGACGCCGGAAGGCCTCCCCGCGATCCAGCACCTGATCGGCGAGGGCATCAGCATCAACATCACGCTTTTGTTCTCGCAAAAGGTCTATCTCGAGGTCGCCAAGGCTTACCTCGCGGGGCTGGAAAAATACGTCAAGGCCGGCGGCGACCCCTCCCATGTCGCGAGCGTCGCCAGTTTCTTCGTCAGCCGCATCGACAGCGCGGTCGACAAGCAGCTCGACGAGAAAATCGCACGCGCCAACGATCCCAGTGAAAAGGAGCGGCTGGCCGCGCTGAAGGGCAAGGTCGCCATCGCCAATGCAAAGCTCGCCTATCAGGAATTCAAAAAACTGTTTTCAGGGCCGCGCTGGGAGAAGCTTGCGGCCAAGGGCGCAAAACCGCAGCGGCTGCTGTGGGCCTCGACCGGCACCAAGAACAAGGAATATAGCGACGTGCTCTATGTCGAGGAGCTGATTGGCCCCAACACGGTCAATACCGTGCCGCCGGCGACGCTCGACGCCTTCCGCGACCATGGTAAGCCGCGCGACAGTCTCGAGGAAAACATCGAGAACGCCAGAGATGTGCTGGCCGAACTCGAAAAGTCCGGCATCTCGCTCGATGCGATCACGGCCGAACTGGTCAAGGACGGCGTCAAGCTGTTTGCGGATGCCGCCGACAAGCTTTACGGCGCCGTCGCGCACAAGCGCGCCACCGTGCTCGGCGCAGGTCTCGACCGGCAGGCGCTCGGCCTTGGCCGCGATATCGGCGAGGCGGTCGAGAGCGCGACGGAAGAATGGCGTGCCTCGGCGAAAATCCGAAGGCTCTGGCAGCACGACAAATCGGTATGGACCGGCACCGACGAGAACAAATGGCTGGGCTGGCTCGATAGTCCCGCCGCAGCCGACATCGCCGATTACGAAGATTATGCCCATCGCGTGAAAGGGCAGAATTTCAGCGATGCGGTGGTGCTCGGCATGGGCGGATCGAGCCTTGGGCCGGAAGTGCTGGCCGAAACCTTTGCGAAGCAGCCGGGCTATCCGAAGCTACACGTGCTCGATTCGACCGATCCGGCGCAGGTGCGCAGCCTGCAGGCGAAGATCAACCTCGCCAACACCGTATTCATCGTCTCCAGCAAATCCGGCGGCACCACCGAGCCGAACGTGATGAAGGATTATTTCTTCGCCCGCG
>JBAUUA010001198.1:0-5646 GCA_049582465.1 Bradyrhizobium sp.
TCTCGGCGCCGAGCCGATGGCGAAGGCGCTTGGCCTCGGCGCCGACATCGTGATCACCGGGCGCGCGTCCGATCCCGCGCTGTTTCTGGCGCCGATGGTCCACGCCTTCGGCTGGGCGATGGACGACTGGAATTTACTGGGGCAGGGCACCGTCGCCGGCCATCTCCTGGAATGCGCCGGCCAGATCACCGGCGGCTATTTTGCCGATCCCGGCTACAAGGACATCACCGATCTGGCGCGGCTCGGCTTCCCCATCGGCGAGGTCGGCGAAGACGGCAGCCTCGTCATCACCAAGGTCGACGGCTCCGGCGGCGCAGTGACGGCGCAGACCTGCAAGGAGCAGTTGCTCTACGAGGTGCACGATCCCACGCAATACATCCAGCCCGATGTGGTCGCGGACTTCTCGCAAGTAAGGGTCGAGGAGATCGCACCCAATCGCGTGCGCGTCAGCGGCGGGCGCGGCACTCAGCGCACCGCGACCCTGAAAGTCTCGGTCGGCTATGTCGACGGCTTCATCGGCGAGGGGCAGATTTCCTACGCCGGTCCCGGCGCCCTGGCGCGCGGGAGGCTGGCGCTGGAGATCGCGAGGGAGCGGCTGAAACTCACCGGCGTTGTCGCGAGCGAATTGCGTTTTGAGCTGATCGGCGTCGACGCGTTGCACGGGTCACAGGTTTCCGCGCACGCCAACCAGCCCTACGAGGTGCGCGTGCGCGTCGCCGGCCGTACCGAAAACCTGCGCGAGGCCCTCAGGATCGGCAACGAGGTCGAAACGCTCTACACCAACGGCCCGGCCGCTGGCGGCGGCGTCTTCAAATCGGCGCGCGACGTCGTCGCGGTGGCCTCGGTCTTGCTGCCGCGCGAACTCGCAAAACCGTCGATCCAGTTCGTGGGGGCGTGAATGATGAAGCTGCGCGAGATCGCCCATTCCCGCACCGGCGACAAGGGCAACACCTCCAACATCTCCGTGATCGCCTATGATGCGAAGCATTATCCGTTGCTGCTCGAACAGGTCACCAGCGCGCGGGTGAGGGCGCATTTCGCCGGTGTTGTCGAAGGCGAGGTGGTCCGCTATGAACTGCCCAATATCGCCGCGCTGAATTTCGTGATGAGCCAGGCGCTCGGCGGCGGCGTCACGCGCTCGCTCGCGCTCGACGCGCACGGCAAATCCCTGAGTTCCGCACTGCTCGATCTGGAGATCGATGCGGCGGACGGTTAAGAATCGATCAGACAGCGACGAGGCGCCAAGTAATGCTCAACGTTCCGACATTGGCCGAACTGGCCGACGATCTCGAAAATGGCCGCACCAGCGCCCGCAAGATCGTCGATGGCTGCCTGGAGCGGATCGCCGATGCCTCCGGCGAGGGTGAGCGCGCCTTCATTCATGTCGACACGGAAGCCGCGATCGAAGCTGCCGAGGCGATGGACCGGCTGCGCGAGATCAAGGCGGCGCCGTCGCGCTATGCCGGCATTCCCGTCTCGATCAAGGATCTGTTCGACATCAGGGGGCAGGTGACCCGCGCCGGCTCGCGGGCGCTGGAGGATTCGGCGCCGGCGGAAGCCGATGCCACGGTGGTGGCGCGGCTGCGCCGTGCCGGTTTCGTGGTGATCGGCCGCACCAACATGACCGAATTCGCCTATTCCGGCATCGGCATCAACCCGCATTTCGGCACGCCGAAAAGCGTGTGGCGGCGCGACGTCGGCCATGTGCCCGGCGGATCGTCGTCGGGGGCTGCGGTCTCCGTCGCAGACCGGATGGCACACGGCGCGCTCGGCACCGATACCGGCGGCTCCTGCCGGATTCCGGCGGCCTTCAACGGCATCGTCGGTTTCAAGCCGACGCAGCGGCGGGTGCCGCTTGCCGGCGGCGTGCCGCTGTCGTCCACGCTCGACAGTTTCGGGCCGCTCGCGCGCAGCGCCGCATGCTGCGCGGTGCTCGATGCCGTTTTGGCCGGCGAGCCGATTGCTCCCTTGCAGCCGCGCCCGATCAAGGGAATGCGGCTCGCGGTGCCGACCACGGTGGCGCTGGACGAACTCGAAGATGACGTAGCGCGAACATTTGAACGGGCGCTGGAGACGCTGTCGCGACAGGGGGCGCTGGTCGAGCGGATCGCGGTGCCGGAATTCCTCGACGTCGGCGTGATCAACAGCAAGGGCGGATTCACCGCCGCGGAAAGCTATGCCTGGCATCGCTTTCTTCTCGCCAGCCATGGCGACGTCTACGATCCCCGCGTCGCCGTTCGAATCCAGCGCGGCGAGACGATCAGCGCCGCCGACTATATCGATCTGCTGGAGATGCGAAAGTCGCTGATCGCGCGTGCCACGGTTCGCCTTGCGCCCTATGATGCGCTCGTCATGCCGACCACGGCCAACACGCCGCCGAGGATCGCCGATCTCGCCGACGACAAGGCCTTCACCAGGGCGAACCTGCTGGCGCTGCGCAATTGCAGCCTGATCAACACCATCGACGGCTGCGCGATTTCGCTGCCATGCCATCGCGAGGGCGAGGTGCCGGTGGGGTTGATGCTCGCATCGTCGGGCGGGGCGGACCGCCGCATCTTCGAGCTCGCCGCCGGAATGGAGGCCGCCATCCGTGTTTGACCTTGCTTTCACCATCGACGCCCAGGACACCACGACGCCGCTGACGCTGGCGATCGATCAGGCCGTGATCGCGGGCTGGACCGGGCGTGATCCGGTGGCGCGCGACAAGCATATCGCCGAACTCGAAGCGATCGGCATCGCGCGGCCGGCCACCACGCCGATCTACTACCGCGTCGCCGCGCGGCGGCTGACCACCGCCGACAGCATCGAGGTCTGCGGCGGCGATTCCTCGGGCGAGGTCGAATTCGTGCTGATCGGCTGGCAGGGCCGCATTTTCGTCGGCGCCGGCTCCGACCACACCGACCGCAAGGTGGAAACCTACAGCGTCACCGTCTCGAAGCAGATGTGCGACAAGGTGATGGCGCCGGTGCTGTGGGAAATCGAGGACGTCGCCGGTCACTGGGACCGCTTGATCCTGCGTTCCCACGCCTGGATCGACGGCGCGCGCGTGCTCTACCAGGAGGGCACGCTCGATGCCATGCTGCCCGTCAAGGACCTCGTCCAGCTTGGCTTCGGCGGCAAGGGCTTGCCGGACGGCTGCGCCATGTTCGGCGGCACCTTCGCGGCCAAGGGCGGCATCCGCCCCGCCAGGCGGTTCGAGTTCGAGCTGGAAGATCCCGTGCTCAAGCGCAGTATCCGGCATGGCTATGATGTGATCGCGCTGCCGGTGCTGGGCTAGTTCCGTCATTGATGACGTGGAGGGCTTCCCGGAAATCGGGTGGCGCGGGACCTCGCGATTTGCGAAAATCACCCCATGAAATCAGCCGCACAGAACATCCTCCACCCCGTGCCTCCCTCCGATGCCGCCGCGCGCGTCGGGGCCATCGACTGGGCGCTGGCGACGAGCGACCTCGACGCGCAGGGTTGCGCTGTCCTCAAAGGACTGCTCTCGCCCGACCAATGCCGCGCGCTGGCGGCGCTCTATCCGGACGACCGCCATTTCCGCAGCAAGGTGGTGATGGGCCGCCACGGCTTCGGGCGCGGCGAGTACAAATATTTTTCCTATCCGCTTCCGGACCTGATCGCCGCGTTGCGGCCAGCGCTCTATGCGCGGCTTCGCGACGTGGCCAATCGCTGGAACGAGGCGATGGGCATCGATATCCGCTATCCCGAAAGCCACGATGCGTTCCTGAAGCGCTGCCATGCCGCGGGCCAGACCCGGCCGACGCCGCTGCTGCTGCAATACGAAGCCGACGACTATAATTGCCTGCATCAGGATCTCTATGGCGAGCACGTATTCCCGCTGCAGGTCGCGATCCTGCTGTCGGAACCGGGCCGCGATTTTACCGGCGGCGAATTCGTGCTGACCGAGCAGCGGCCGCGCATGCAGTCGCGGCCCGAAGTGGTGCCGCTCGGCCAGGGCGATGCGGTGGCTTTTGCTGTGCATGTCCGGCCGGTGCAGGGGACGCGCGGAACCTATCGGGTTAATCTGCGCCATGGCGTGAGCCGGATCCGCTCCGGCCATCGCCATACCGTTGGGGTGATCTTCCACGATGCGAAGTGAGTGCTGGGCCGTTGACCGCCGATCTCTTTGAAGGCGTCGCCGATATCCTGCCGTCGCGCGAAGTGATGGTGGAGGGCGCCGTGCTGCTGCGCGGTTTTGCAAGCCCGTTTGAAAGCGAACTGATCGCGGCGTTGCGCGATATCGCGGGTGAGGCGCCGTTTCGTCACATGGTGACGCCGGGCGGCCACGAAATGTCGGTGGCAATGACCAATTGCGGCGCTCTCGGCTGGGTCACCGATCGCACCGGCTATCGCTATGATGCCAACGATCCCGAAACCGGAAGGCCGTGGCCGGCGATGCCGGCCGCGTTTTGCCGGCTCGCCGGGCAGGCGGCCGCTCAGGCGGGATTTTCCGAATTCTCGCCCGATGCCTGCCTGATCAATCGCTATCAGCCGGGGGCGCGGATGTCCCTGCATCAGGACAGGGACGAGGACGATTTCGGCGCGCCGATCGTCTCGGTCTCGTTGGGTTTGCCGGCGATCTTCCTGTTCGGCGGCTTGAGGCGCAGCGACAAACCGCGCCGGTTCCGCCTGCAGCACGGCGACGTCGTGGTGTGGGGCGGACCGGCGCGGTTGGCCTTTCATGGCGTAGCACCGCTCGCCGACGGCGAGCACGCGCTGATCGGCCGCCACCGCATCAATCTGACTTTTCGCAAGGCGCGCTAGAGGGCCTCGCGAGCCATCGTCTGGTGTCGCGAGGCCGGCAACCTTTGCTATTTCACGGCGACAGGAATCGACTTCTCCTTTTTCTGCGCCTCCGGCGACTTCGGCAATATGACCGTCAGGACGCCGCTCTTGTAGCTCGCTTCGATCTTTTCGGAGTCGACGCCGTTCGGTAGCTGCAAGGCGCGACGGAAGGAGCCGTAGCGACGCTCGGAGACGTAGCGGCCCTTGGTCTTCTCTTCCTTTTCCTCCTGTTTCTCGCCCTTGATCGTCAGCATGCCGTTGGCGAGCTGGACGTCGATGTCCTTGGCGTCGAGGCCGGGCAGTTCGGCCGTGACTTCGAACGCCCCATCCTTCTCGACGATGTCCATCGCCGGGGTGACGCTGAATCCGAGTTCACGGCGCCAGAACGACTCGATGTCGGGGAAAGGACGGAAGAACGGGGCCTGCAGGAAACCGGCCTGGAAATCGTGGAACAGCCGGTCGACCTGACCGCGCAGGATATCGAAGGGCTGCCAGTCCGCGGCCTTGGTGGGCAGCGTCCCCTGGCTGGTTTCGGTCTTGATGGGTAGTTTTGTTGCAGCTTCCGCCATGACAATTACTCCTTGTCAGAGGTTGTTCAACGGCACGAAAATATAGGAAGCATGGATGGAGCTTCTTTGACTTCCGTCAAATCCGGCCGGCCCGCGGTGTTCACTTTCAGGCGACTGCCCGGTGACATTGAACTTGTGTCATTGAACTAAAGTGGAGGTGTTGCGGCGCCGAGCTTCGCGAGCCGGTCGAGAAACGGTCGCTGGCTCGCGAGAATCTTCTCGTGTGCCAGTGCCAGGTTGAACCATTCCGCGCGATCGATCTCGGGGATATGGATCATGCGGCCGCTGC
>JBAUUA010001199.1:0-2596 GCA_049582465.1 Bradyrhizobium sp.
ATGATGTCGCCGACGTTGATGCCGATGCGAAACTCGACCCGCTTCTCCTGTGGTACATTCGTGTTCCGCTGGCCCATGCCGCGCTGGACATCTAGAGCACACCGCACTGCGTCCACCACGCTGCTAAATTCAGCCAGCACCCCGTCCCCGGTGTTCTTGACGACCCGGCCACGGTGTTCGGCAATCTTGGGATCGACAAGAGTGCGCAGATGGTCCTGAAGCTGGACGTGCGTGCCCTCTTCGTCCACACCGGTCAGCCGGCTGTAGCCGGCCACATCGGCGGCCAGTATGGCAGCAAGTCGGCGTTCGATGCGGTCCTGACCCGAGGTAGCCATGGCGCTGATCTCCAACCCCATTGTACACCCAACTGCGGGGCCTTGGATGGAGCCGGACCCGCCGGAAGGTCTCCCCGGTGAGCTAGCACGGCCAAAGGTCTGATCGCGGGGATGGCACAACGCGTCGTTTGTTGCGGCGCAGCGGCATGTCCGGAGTTGGGGGTTAACCGGACTCCTTTCCCGACGGTCTCGATCAGAGCTTCCGGGTAATGCCAAGGTTTATGCTTGGCTTAATTCGGGTGCCCGGAGCCGGCGGCCGTCCTTGTGATCGACCATGGGGCCGCGACACCGCGCCAGGAAATCGCGGATGACCGCGGCTCACTCGCTCCGCGCCAGGGACGCACTCGCGAGCGGCCCCCCTGGGGTCACCCGAACGCGACATCAGGACAGCTCGATCATCTACCAGCTTCGGCACGATGGAGCTCCCTCGCCGGCCCTAGCCGCCCGAGGTGGCTTTGGTACCCGCCCCGGCTTGAATGGTCCACAACGATGGTCCACAGTGCGCCGACACGACCGCCGTGGCTGCTCGCGAAGTTACTGCAGGCCAATGGTTTTTGATCGGCGACGCGAGTCTGGGCTGGAATCCTAGTTCCCCAGCCAGGCTCCAAAAAGCGATCGACGTCTAGCTGGCCATGGCTTTTGCCGCAGCCCGTGCTTTGGTTGTCAAACACGATAAGCGCGTATGAAAAGAATCCCATGAAGGCCAAGGCACCAAAAGCGGCTATCCGTTCCGCTGCGGAAGGCAGTTCTGCGGAGGAGATCGCCCGCAGGCTGAAACTCGACAAGGGCCACGGCTTCCTTGTGCGGCTGCTCGATACCCGCGTGCATCTGCTCTACGAGCAATTGACCGGGCAGAACGATATCACCCCGCGCCAGTTCGGCGTGCTGTTGACGCTCCATCAGCAGGGCACTCTGACGCTGACGGAACTGGCCAAGCATATCCGGGTCGATCGCAGCACGCTGGGCGAGATGATCAATCGCATGGCGGAGCGATCCCTGATCACCAAGCGCAACAATGGAAGCGATCGTCGTTCCGCCGAAGTCTTGCTGGCGCCCGCCGGCAAGGCCGTGCTGTTCGAGATCGTCAGCGGCGCAGCCCAATTGCAAGGCGCGCTGCTCGCGCCGCTGCCCGCTGAAGACCGGGCCCATTTCATGCGGTGCATGAAGCTGATCGCGGAACCCGGCCCGGCGAAGGGCGACGACTAGCGCCCGCGGCACCCACCAACCATCAGACGGTTCCCTACGATCGCCCCCCGGCCAAAACGTCCTTGCGGCCGTCCAATATATTACGTATACGTAATATATCAACCGGAGCAAAAGGGCTTGCGTCTGAGCGAATATCTGAGCGTGCCGTATCTCCTGGAAGCCGAAACGGTCGAGGTCGCGCCGGGTTCGTGGGTGAGGCGCGTCGCCTACCCCGAGCTGCCGGACTGCAGCGCCGAAGCCCTGGTCGTCGAGGAAGCGCTCCTGGCTCTCGAACGGCGCCGAATCCAAATCATCGTCCGCATGGTCGGCGAAGACCGGCCGCCGCCGGTGCCGCGGCCACCCTTGCTGGATTGCGACCCGGCCTGGGTTGCCAGGCAAGCCGGCGTCTCCAGCGACATCGTCGCCCTGATCGATCGCGACCGCACGGCGATCGATCAGGCGCGGCAAGACAATTACTGACGCCATCGAAGACAAGAAGAGTCAGGGAAGGAACGCCAATGCTTTCGCACCAAGACAATGAAACGCTGGTTCGGGTGGGTCCCGGCACCGCGATGGGATCGCTGTTCCGGCTGTACTGGATTCCGTTTCTGTTTTCGAAGGACCTGGTCGCGGACGGCCGACCGAAGCGCATCATGCTGCTCGGCGAGGACCTCGTCGCGTTCCGCGATTCGGAGCAACGCGTGGGTCTCGTCGCCAATGCCTGCGCGCATCGCGGCGCGCCGATGATGTTCGGCCGCAACGAGGATTGCGGCTTGCGCTGCGTCTATCACGGCTGGAAATTCGACGTCACCGGCGCGGTGGTGGATACGCCCGCCGAGCCGGTGAAGAGCCGGCTCAGGGAGAAGGTGAAGATCACCGCCTATCCATGCCGGGAGCGCAATGGCGTCATCTGGACCTACATGGGCCCGCAGGCCGGCGACCTGCCGGCGCTGCCAAATCTGGAATGGAATCTGGTTCCTGTGGAAAACGTCCATCTTTCGATGCGAATCCAGGAATGCAACTGGCTGCAGGCGCTGGAAGGAGAAATCGATTCCGCCCATGCGCCGATCCTGCAC
>JBAUUA010001200.1:0-2400 GCA_049582465.1 Bradyrhizobium sp.
CTCCAGCATCAGCACGTCCGGCGGCAGACCGTGGTCGGCAAGGATCCTGCCGACCGCGGCCGCCAGATTGACGTTCTGGAAATTGATGGGCGACAGGTTCACCGAAACGCAGGGAATATCCAGCCCGGCCTTGCGCCATTCCGCCATCTGCCGGCAGGCCTCGCGGATCGACCACAGGCCGATCTGCTCGATCAGCCCGCACTCTTCGGCGAGCGGAATGAATTTTGCCGGCGAAACCTCGCCGAGCACCGGGTCGTGCCAGCGCGCCAGCGCCTCGACGCCATGGATGGACCCGTCGGCAGTGCGGATCTGCGGCTGATAGTGCAATTTCAGGGCATCGCTCGCGATCGCGTTGCGGAGCGCCGCGCTGTAGGCCAGCCGTTGCTCGGCGAGCCCGTTCATGTCGGCGCTGAAGAAGCGATAGGTGGAGCGGCCCGCCCGCTTGGCCCTGTACATGGCGGCGTCGGCCTGCTGGATCAGCGTATCGATATCGGTCGCGTTGTCGGGATAGAGGCTGATGCCGATGGAGGCGGACATCGGCACCTGCCTGGCACCGATCCGCAGCGGCACGACCAGCGCCTCGGTAATCCGCGAGGCAACCAGCGCGGCCTCGGCCGCGTCATGGTTCGACAGCACGATCACGAACTCGTCGCCGCCGAGCCGCCCCAGCATGTCATCGGGGCGAATCTGCGCGCGCAGGCGCTGGGCAAACTGTACCAGCAATTCGTCGCCGGCCGAATGCCCGAGCGTATCGTTGACGTCCTTGAAATTGTCGACGTCGAGAAACGCCAGCGCCAGGTGTTCTCCGGCGGGACAGGCCTCGATCGCCTCGGAGATCAGGTCGCGCAGATGCGTGCGGTTCGGCAGGCCGGTCAGCACGTCGTAATAGGCGAGCCGCGCGATCTGGGCGCGCGCTTCCTTGCGCTCGATCGCGAGCGCTCCCAGATGCACGCAGGCGTCGACGATGCGCTGATGCCAGCGGCTCGGCGCGCGGCATTCCCTGAAATAAAAGGCGAAGGTTCCGATCACGCGGCCGTCCTTGGCCTTGATCGGCGTCGACCAGCAGGCCCGCAAGCCGACCTCGAGCGGCCGGGTCTTGAACGGCTGCCAGCGCGGATCGGTGTCGATATCCATCGCCAGCACCGGCTTGCCGTAAAATGCCGCGGTTCCGCAGGAGCCGACATCGGGACCGATCGCGACACCGTCCAGCGCCCGGCAATAGTCTTCGGGGAGGCTGGGGCCGCCCAGCGGATGAACCAGTCCGCCGGCATCGACGTGCAGCAGCGAGCAGACCACATCGGGCGCGATTTCCTCGACACGCCGGCAGAGCCGGTCGGCGATATCCGTGATCGGGATCTCATCGGCCAGCGCGGTCATGATCAGCTGCTGCAGCGACCTCAACTGCCTGGATTCGGTGATGTCGGTCAGGAGCGCGAACATGTACTTGATCCGCCCGCGCCTGTTGCGGAACACCTTGAGGCTGGCCGAGATCCAGACTTCCTCGCCGCTCTTGTCGTAGGCGAGCATTTCCTGCTCGCCGCCTTCATCCTCGCCGATGCAGCGGCGCAACGGCGTCAGCTTCGTGCGGTCGGTATACGGCCCCTCCAGCAATTCCATCGCCGGCCGTCCTTGCGCTTCCTCGAAGGAGTATCCGAACATGCCTTCGAACGCGGCGTTGGTATAGACGACCCGCAAATGGCGATCGGTGAGGACGACGGCGCGGTTGGTCCTGTCGGCGACCAGACTGAGCAGATCCAGCCGCTGCCGCCGTTCGATCTCGGCGGTGATGTCCCGGACGATGGCGATGGTGCGGCTTTGACCGTCGATCTCGACACGCGAAAGCGAAAGCGCCGCGCGGATCCGGCTGCCGTCCTTGCGATAGATCGCGATCTCGGCGCCCGGGATGGTGTCGTCGCGGTTCACCCGACCGGATGCTGCCGCTTCAACATGATGCTGTTGCAGGTCCTTGAGCCCCAGACGGCTGACATGGCAACCGAGCACTTCGGCGCGGTCCAGCCCCCAGATCCGTTCAGCCGCGGCGTTGAAATAGCTGACGCGAAGATCGTCATCGAGGATGACGGTGGCATCGTTGGCGCGTTCCAGCGCTGCCAGCAGGACATCCGCGGTTTCGACCACAGGGCCATCGTGTGCGCGCATCGTCCAACCCTGATGCCTGTTTCGAAGCCATCGGGGCTTGTTCCCCGGTGGAGGGAGCTCATGTTGGCGGCATATCGTTCCAACGGGGTAAAAAAGCTTGTCCGATTCGTTAGCGCCGGGCGGAAAGATATCATCCTTAAGAATTCGCTAACTTTCTTTTGAAGCCGGCGCGAATGAGCACCCGCCACGGCACCGCGAGGCCTGATCGCTCTTGGGATGTCGAAGCAACGGAGCACCCGTAGC
>JBAUUA010001201.1:0-3638 GCA_049582465.1 Bradyrhizobium sp.
GCCCGATAGCGCCTCGCCGATCCTGCCGCGGCACTGGGGCGAGTTGAACACCGTGACGATCGCGTTTGGGCACGTCATCGCTGTGGCGCCACTGCAGGCGGTGATGGGCATCGACGCGCTGGTGAACGGCGGCTATCTGATTCCGCCGACCTTTCTCAAGCGCACCGAGCATGAAGCCATGGTGCTTGCGAAACGGGTGATCAAGCCGGAGACGTCGGAAAAAATGCGATACCTGATGCGGCTGAATGCCGAAATCGGCACCGCCAAAAGGGCCGACGTGAAGGGCTATTATATCGGCGGCAAGACCGGCACCGCCGAAAAAGTCATCAACGGCCGCTATGCCAAGAAGCGCGTGCTCACGGCTTTCACGGCGATCCTGCCGGCCGACAATCCCAAATACCAGCTCCTGGTCATGCTGGACGAGCCGCAGTCGCTGGCGGAAACGCATGGTTTCATCACGTCCGGCTGGAACGCGGTGCCGACCGGTGGCAATGTGATCGCCCGCATTGCACCGCTCCTGGGGATCGAGCCGCGTTTCGATCTGCCGCCGTCCGACCGCCTTATTCTTGCGGCATCGAAGACAACCCAGTAAGGCGTAAGGTACGCGCCGGGCGGACTGGAAGATTCATGAGACTTCGCGACCTGTTCAGCGATGACGCTGCCATCGACCCGCGGGCGGAATCCGCCGAAGTCGCGGGCCTTGCCGTGGACAGCCGCGTGGTCAAACCCGGCGAGTTGTTTTTCGCGCTCGCCGGCGCCAGGACCGATGGCGCGCGCTTCATCGAGCAGGCGATCGCATCCGGCGCGGTGGCGGTTGCGGGCGCGCATCCGCCGCAAGGCGGCTTGCGCGTGCCCTTCGTCGCTACGCCCAATCCGCGCCGCGCGCTGGCGCTGGCGGCGGCGAAATTCTTTTCCCGGCAGCCCGCCACGATCGCGGCCGTCACCGGCACCAGCGGCAAGACCTCGGTCGCCGCCTTCACGCGGCAGATCTGGCAGCGGCTCGGTCATGAATCCGCCAGCATCGGCACCATCGGGCTGGTATCGCCGAAGCGCACCATCTACGGCTCGTTGACCACGCCGGACCCGATCGCGCTGCACCGGCAGCTTGACGAAATCGCGCGCGAGGGCGTCACCCATCTGGCGCTCGAGGCCTCCTCGCACGGGCTCGATCAGTATCGGCTCGACGGCGTGCGCATCGCCGCCGGCGGATTTACCAATCTGTCGCGCGACCACATGGATTATCACCCGGATGTCGCGCATTACCTCGCCGCCAAGCTGCGGCTGTTCCGCGATCTGGTCGCAGCGGACGGCCCAGCGGTGATCTCGGCCGACCATGATTGTTCACAGGCTGTGATCGACGCGGCGCGAACGAAGAAGCTTCGGCTCCTCACGGTCGGCCGCAACGGCAACGGCGCGGGCGAGGGCATTCGCCTGGTCGCGGCTGACGTCGACGGCTTTGCGCAAAACCTCGCGCTCGAACATCGCGGGAAGATGTACTCCGTCCGGCTGCCGCTGGTCGGCGAGTTCCAGATCGAGAACGCGCTGGTCTCGGCAGGCCTTGCGATCGGCACCGGCAGCGAAGCCGGCGCCGTGTTCGCCGAACTCGAACTGCTCGAAGGAGCAAAGGGCCGGCTGGAGCGGGTCGCCGAGCGCAACGGCGCGCCGATCTTCGTCGATTACGCCCACAAGCCCGACGCGCTGGCAAAGGCGCTGCAGGCGCTGCGGCCTTACGCGAAGCGCAGGCTGGTCGTGGTGTTCGGCGCCGGCGGCGATCGCGATGCCGGCAAGCGCCCGCTGATGGGCGCGATTGCCACAGAAAATGCCGACAGCGTCATCGTCACCGACGACAATCCGCGCAGCGAGAATCCGCAGGCCATTCGTGCCGCGATCCTGGGCGCGGCGAAGGGCGCTCAGGAAATCGGCGACCGCGCCGAGGCGATCAGAACGGCGATATCGGCGTTGCAGCCGGGCGATGCGCTGCTGATCGCCGGCAAGGGCCACGAGACCGGACAGATCGTCGGCGACCGTACGCTGCCGTTCAGCGATCACGACGCAGTCGCCGCGGCGCTTGCCCCGAGGGTCGCATGAGCGCAGGCCCGCTTTGGACGTCAACGGCGATGGCGCAGGCGATGCGCGCCTCCTCTTGCGGCGCGCTGCCGGAAGCCATCACCGGCCTTTCCATCGACAGCCGCACTATCGCGCCGGGCGAGGCCTATTTCGCCATCAAGGGTGACGTCCACGACGGGCACGATTTTGTCATTGCCGCCTTGAAGGCGGGCGCGGCGCTCGCGGTGGTCGAGGCCGCCCGGCGCGGCAAGTTTCCCGACGACGCGCCGCTGTTGGTGGTCGACGACGTGCTCGCAGGTCTTCGCGATCTTGCCCGCGCCGCCCGCGCGCGGCTCAACGCGCAGGTGATCGCGGTCACGGGATCGGTCGGCAAGACATCGACCAAAGAGGCGCTGCGCTGCGTGCTGTCAGCGCAGGGCGAGACCCATGCTTCCGCCGCGTCGTTCAACAATCATTGGGGCGTGCCGCTGTCGCTGGCGCGCTGCCCGGCCGATGTGCGCTATGCGATCTTCGAGATCGGCATGAACCATGCTGGCGAAATCGAGCCGCTGGTGAAGATGGTGCGGCCGCAGATCGCCATCGTCACCACGGTCGAACCGGTGCATCTGGAATTCTTCGCCGGCATCGAGGCGATCGCCGACGCGAAAGCGGAAATTTTCGAAGGTCTCGAGCCCGGTGGCGCCGTGGTGCTCAACCGCGACAATCCGCAATTTCCGCGGCTGCAGGCGCGTGCCAAGGCACGAGGCATTTCCCGCATCGTCTCGTTCGGCACCGACGCGAAATCCGACGCGCGGCTGCTCGACGTGGCGCTGCAGGCGGCCTGTTCGGCGGTGCATGCCAATATTCTCGGCCATGACGTCACCTACAAGCTCGGCATGCCCGGCCGGCACATGGCGATGAACTCGCTGGCAGTGCTGGCGGCAGCCTCGCTCGCCGGCGCCGATCTCGCGCTCGCGGCGCTGTCGCTGTCGCAACTCGAGCCGCCGGCAGGCCGTGGCGTCCGCCGCACGCTGGAACTCGCGCATGGCGAGGTGACGCTGATCGATGAAAGCTATAACGCCAATCCGGCGTCGATGGCGGCGGCGCTGAACGTGCTGGGCCAGGCCGTGATCGGCCCGCATGGCCGGCGCATCGCGGTACTCGGCGATATGCTCGAACTTGGTCCCGGCGGCCCGGCGCTGCATAGCGGTCTCAATGAAGCGATCAGGGCCAACCAGATCGATCTGGTTTATTGTTGTGGGCCGCTGATGCGCAACTTGTGGGATGCGCTTTCCACGGGTAAACGGGGCGGCTACGCCGACAGCTCAGCGGGTCTCGAAGCCCAGCTGATTGCCGCGATTCGCGCCGGCGACGCGATCATGGTCAAGGGGTCGCTCGGCTCGAAGATGAAAACGGTTGTGAATGCGCTCGAAAAGCGCTTTCCCGGAAAGACCGCGCGCGACGAAGCCGCGGTATAGGGCGAATGAATGTTTTACTGGCTGATTGATCTTTCCAACACCGTGCCCGGCATGGGCGGGTTCCGGACGTTCCTGAACGTGTTCCGCTACATCACCTTCCGCACCGGCGGGGCG